>NZ_JBVVPA010000011.1:0-222466 GCF_055807555.1 Bradyrhizobium sp. Ken64
CCACCCGAAAGCTCCGCCTCGAGCTTTGCAGCTTCCGCTTTCAGATCGATCCCCATCAATTTCGGCGCGACAAACGGCACGTACAGGAGCGTAAGTATATAGCCGAGCACGTAGGTGACGGCGTAGCCGGCGGCAATATTGGCGTCTTGCTGCTGCAGCACCTCTTTGGCCAGTCCGAGCTGGGATAGCGCCCCAGATGCGGTGCCGATGACTGACGACTGTGTCAGGGCTCCCGCAGCAAGACCGGAAGCGGTGCCGGGACCGAGCGCGAACACATGGGCAAATATGAGAACGATAATGAGGCCGGTGCCGCCAAGCACGAGTGCGAGCGCAACCTGAGCCAGGGTCCGGATGCTCAATGAGGCAAAGAACTCGGGTCCTGACCGGTAGCCGATCGTGAACACGAACAGGCTGAAGAGGATGACCCTGAGTAAGGACGGAAACGTGAAGGTGCCGAGCTGCCCGATCAGAACGGCAACGATGAGCGTGCACGCCGTGGTGCCGATCGAAAAGCCGCGGATCCGGACGCGGCCAAGAATGGTGCCGAGCGCGATCGACAGCAGCAGGAAAATTTCCGGTGCGGCTGAGATGACCCATTTCACCGTGCTCATAACGAAGGCCCTCCAGCAATCTGCGTCAAATTGGCCGCTGTATTCCCGCGACACTTGATCCAGATCAATTCTGGTCGGCGCCCTTGCTCCCTGTGTTTTTTTCGCCACCTGTCGACGACGCGCTCGCTAACGTCGGCTCTTGCCCCAAAGCCGAAGAGCACCTCAGCCGCCGTGATGTCCGCTGTCGCTAGTAAACCCGACGCCGCGATCCGCTAACGCTTGCGCACCAGTAAAGTCCAAACAGGCGACGCAACATCCCAGCCGCGAAGGCGCCCCGACAGCCGCACCTTCAGCCCGGCTTCCGTGATCCGCTCGACAACCAGATGCAGCGCTATCACGTCGCCCTCTGACAACTCCACACAGCCACGCTTCCGCGACCACACCGCGCCCGGGAAGCGAAACAAGTTCGCCTTCAGCCACCTGCCGCTGCGCTCCGACAGCGGTTGTAAGTCGACCTGAGCGCCGGCCCTAGGCCGCAGCCTGACATCTGCTCGTCGCAGCCAATTCGGAATCCAGCCCATGCGAATGACTAGCCGTTACTTTTCACGTTTGTCTAGGCGGCGTGCAACCATGGTCAGCCCGAAAAGCGATGGTCCATCGGCGTCGTCCGTCTGAATGGATTCGCCGCCGGAAGCCGAGGGCGTCCACTCTTTCAAATTAGACTGGAAGTTTACAGCCCGCGCCGAACCGGCGGCTGTTGGCCTCAGCTGAAGGCCGCTGAAAGAGGTGTGTCGTCGGCTGTCAGGGCTAAACCGGACCTCGATCAGGTTGGCGCCAACTGCCGCTTGTGAGGACCCACAGCCGACGTCCTCGTCGGCCATGGTGCTTTTTCCCCGTACCCGATGACTAGGCCGCGCGGACTGTCACAAGGAACCGGTCGACTTGCTGCTTCAGTCGATTGCTTTCCAGCGATAGGGACTGAGCGGCGGAAAGCACCTGCGTCGAAGCTGAGCCCGTTTCGCTTGCTCCCCGCTGAACGTCGCTGATGTTCGAAGAGACCAACTCGGTGCCCTGCGCCGCCTGCTGAATATTACGCGAGATCTCCTGAGTGGCCGCGCCCTGCTCCTCGACGGCGGCGGCGATGGTAGAAGAGACTTCCGAGAGCTGTTCGATAGTTCCCGAAATCGCATTGATCGCATGGACCGACTCCTCGGTCGCGGTCTGAATCCCGGATATCTGCTGACCGATTTCACCTGTAGCCTTGGCGGTTTGCTCAGCCAGTGCCTTGACCTCGGAGGCGACTACCGCAAACCCACGGCCTGCCTCGCCGGCGCGCGCAGCTTCAATGGTGGCATTAAGAGCCAGCAAGTTGGTCTGGCCGGCAATGGTGTTGATTAGATCAACGACGTCACCGATCCTGGCCGCTGCCTTCGACAACGCGCCGACCTTTTCTGTGGTCGTTCTTGCCTGATCGACCGCCTGCGAAGCCATCCGGGCTGAAGCCTGGACTTGCCGGCTGATCTCGGTCACGGACGACGACAGTTCCTCGGTTGCGGAGGCGACTGATTGTACATTGGTGGATGCTTCCTCCGAGGCCGAAGCAACGGTGGTTGCGAGGTCCTGGGCGTGTTCAGCCGTTCTTGAGAGCGTTCCTGCGGATGCTTCGAGTTCGGTCGAAGCCGACGAAACGATTTCCACAATCTCGCCAACAGCGGCTTCAAACTCGCCAGCTAGGCGATGCATGTCGGCTTTCCGCTGTTCGGCCTGACGTTTTTTGGCCTCGACCTGTTCGGCACCGAGGCGATCCGCCTCGATCATGTTCGTCTTAAAAACGTCGACCGCCCCCGCCATCTCGCCGATCTCGTCATGTCGTCCGATGCCGGGGACCGCCACTGTCATGTCGCCTCTGGCCAGCCGGACCATGGCCTGCACCATGGAGGCAATGGCCTTCGTAACAGAACGAGCAATGGTCAGCGAGATTGCTGAAACAACGACAATTGCGAGCACCAATGCAATCAGCATCCAGCGTTTCACGGCGGCCAGCGTGTCCGACTCTCGCGCCTGGGCGTCATCGTGGCGCTGCCGAACATCCTGTTCGATGGCCTCGAAGATAGGCTCGATGTTGGCATATGCCTTCGACAATGCCGAAGCTTCGGCCTTGGCGCGTTGGGCGGCCTCTGCCCACGACGCAAAGTCGTTTCTGTAGCTCTGCAGCTTGGCTGCGATCTCGGTCTTCACAGCGGTAACAAGATCAGAACCTGCGACCGTCTTGGCAAAGTCGTCCGCGCTCTTCTGGAACGACTCTACGTAGCTTGCGTCTCGGCGGAGCATGAAATCTTTCTCATGTCGTCGCATCATCAGCATGCCGCTCGTGAGCGTCTGGCTTCCCGTATCCTTCAGTCGGGCTTCGATGTCATGCACCGACCCGCGCAACGACCCGCTTAATCCGAGCTTCTCGTTCAAACCGAGCCTGATCTCTGTTTGCTGCAAGGCGGCAAATTGCTTCTGGTATTCACTGAAACCCTTGGCAAGGCTGTCGACCTTCTCTGAAAGCCCACTAAACCCGCTCGCTCGGATCATCGTCCCAAGCCGGTCTATCTGTGTCGTGATCGTCGCGCTGACTGCTGCATGGCGCTTCATGGAAGCTTCATCCCGTCGCAGCAGGAAATCCTTCTCGGCCCGGCGAGCATCCAGCATGTCACGCGCGAGCTTGTCATTGAGGTTCGACAGTAGCCGAGCCTCTTCTGCCACTTTGCGCGATCCCTCCTGCGAGGCTGCGCCTGTCAAATAGATGCCGCCGAATACGGCGAGCCCGAGCAAGCCGATGAGCCCGATCAACAGGATTTTATGACTCAAACGAAAGGAGAAAAAACCCATGATTGAACCTCTAAAAAAGGTCGCTTTAAACAGCAAAAAGTGTTTGCTTTGCTTAACTTACGGGTAATGAAAGAACGAACCGTAAAAGGGGCTGTCGCTTTTAGGCAATTAAGAAGATCCGAGCAGGCGGCGGGGCGCGCCTGACTTCGGTTGCTGGCCCGCAGCCGACTGTGAGGGCAGGGCAGAGCACGTCTGCTCTGCCCCCGAAGTCAGGCGTCAACCTGTTCTGCTATCGTGAGAGCGTCGTCGACCTCGATGCCTAGGTATCGAACGGTGCTCTCGATCTTGGTATGCCCCAGCAGGAGCTGTACGGCTCGCAGGTTGCCGGTTCGGCGATAGATCAAGGTTGCCTTGGTCCGGCGAAGCGAATGCGTCCCGAACAGGTGCGGATCCAGTCCGATATTGAACCGCCCCGGGTTTGCCGGAGGCTCCAACTCCTGAGAGGATGGAGCCATGACGAGCAAGACGCCGAACAAGTTTTCACCCGAGGTCCGGACCCGAGCGGTTCGGATGGTTCTGGATCACGCCAGCGAGCACCCGTCGCGCTGGGCGGCAGTGACGTCGATCGCGGCCAAGATCGGCTGCACGCCACAGACGCTGCATGACTGGGTCAAGAAGGCCGAGGTCGATAGCGGGCAGCGGGCCGGCGTTCCGACCGACGCGGCCGAGAAGCTGAAGGCGCTCGAACGGGAGAACCGCGAGCTTCGGCAGGCCAATGAGATCCTGCGCAAGGCAAGCGCCTATTTTGCGATGGCGGAGCTCGACCGCCGGTCCAAGCCATGATCGCCTTCATCGACGATCATCGTGGGGCGCATGGGGTCGAGCCGATCTGCAAGGTCTTGCCGATCGCCCCCTCGACCTACCACGCCCATGTGGCCAAGCGGCGCGATCCCGCTAAGCGGTCGGCGCGCGCCAGGCAGGACGCCGCGCTGAAGATCGAGGTTCGGCGCGTCTTCGATCAGAACTTCTCCGTCTACGGCGTGCGCAAGGTCTGGCGCCAGCTCAAGCGCGAAGGCTTCGATGTTGCCCGTTGCACGGTGTCGCGACTGATGCGGGACATGGGCTTGCAAGGGGTTATCCGCGGCAAATCCGTCAAGACCACGATCAGCGACAAGGCCGCGCCATGCCCGCTCGATCACGTCAAGCGCCAGTTCAAGGCGCCGAGGCCAAACGTCCTCTGGCTCTCCGACTTCACCTACGTCGCAACTTGGACCGGCTTCGTCTACGTCGCCTTCGTCATCGACGCCTATGCCCGCAGGATCGTGGGCTGGCGGGCCTCGCGCACGGCGCATGCGGGCTTCGTGCTCGATGCGCTGGAGCAAGCCCTCCATGATCGACGGCCGGTCCATCGTGGCGGGCTCGTGCACCACAGCGACAGGGGCAGCCAATACGTATCCATCAAGTACACCGAGCGCCTCGCTGAAGCAGGTGTCGAGCCTTCTGTCGGCAGCGTCGGAGATTCCTATGACAACGCTCTCGCCGAAACCATCAACGGTCTCTACAAAGCCGAGGTGATCCATCGCCGCGGACCATGGCGCAGCTTCGAGGCCGTCGAGTTCGCAACACTGGAATGGGTGGACTGGTTCAACAACCGGCGGCTCCTGGAGCCCATCGGCAACATACCGCCAGCCGAAGCCGAGCAACGCTACTACGCCATGCTGGAACAACCGGCCATGGCGGCATAACTTAAACCAAATGGCCTCCGGCAAACCCGGGGCGGTTCAATATCAACGATCCAGTGAGATAGGAGTCGGGCGTACTGGCGCGTCGTCATATGCCCACTCCGCCGCCGGCCAGTGAACCGAGTATTCTCCCGACTTCTTGCCAGTTGGAGGAGGAGCAATGTTTCCGCGTGAAGGACGCCAACGGAAGGCGTACTGCGCCGCAATACCAAGACCGGGTCAATTTCGGTGACGTCACCCGCGATCCCAGCAGGTCTCGAATTTGCAAACCGCTGAGGACATGCTTTGCTCCGTTGCTTCAAGAAGGTCAGTTGCCGCGCTTATAGATGCTCACCTGGCAGCCCACCGCGCGGTCCGCTTCACGGGTCGTTGGGAAAAGGGGACCGGGTTCATGCCGCTGAGGAGAGGAAAGGCCATTGGGTATGATGCCGACCTGATGGCGTTCAAGTTTACGATGAGGAATGGACAGCAAATTGTGCAATGCCAAATTAGCACTGCCGCGCTTAGCGACTTGGCTGATCGCCGGAGAGGCTCGAAGGGGGACTTGCTTGCTGAATTTAAGGCTCGTCGCGTGCTGATCGAAGCCATAGCGTCCGCACTGTTCGACCAATCATCCAATGAGAAAACAAGGGTGGTCAGTATTTTTTCGAAACACATTCCGACCAGCCGTTTCGGCAGACGTCATACGATAAAGCCGGGAAGTAGCTGAACGGGCGGATAGCGCCTATTCGCCGCGATCTCCGCCGAATGAGTGACCTCACTCAAAAAAATTCAAACAAATCATCAGCTTAGACGAATGCTCACTTTGGTCTTGAGTGTTGTCCATCGGATACAGGTCTTTGGGATATTTCCGCCTATCGTGCCACCATAGATCGATCGGCAGTCGTGCCAATGACCGCTTCGCCTGAAGCGCACAACAAGTGGGGATTTAATGATGAAGAAGTTTTTACTAGGCACGGTAGGCGTGCTTGCTCTCGGAATGGCTGTGCCAGCCTCGGCTGCCGACATGCCGATGAAGGCTGCGCCGGCTCCCTATGTTGCCCCGATCTACAACTGGACCGGCTTCTATATCGGCGGCAATGGCGGCTGGGCGCAGAACCACAATTGCGTGGATTTCCTTGACGCGGCTGGCGTAGCCTTCGCTTCTGGCTGCCGCGATCGGTCCGGTGGCGTCATTGGTGGCCAGCTCGGTTATCGCTGGCAATCCAGCCAGTGGGTGTTTGGTCTGGAAGCGCAGGGCGATTGGGCGGATCTCAGCAACCAGCGCGTCAGCCTCATCAATCCTGCGCTCTCAACTCGTACCAAAACCAGTGCCATTGGCCTCTTCACCGGTCAGATAGGCTACGCTTGGAATGCGTCACTGTTTTACGTGAAGGGCGGCGCGGCGGTGACGGACAACCGCTTCAGCGTCCTCGATAACGCTTTCGGCACTGAACTCGTGGCGCAAAGCGCGACCCGCTGGGGTGGCACCGTGGGTGTTGGTTGGGAGTATGGCTTCGCGCCGAATTGGTCAGCCGGTATTGAGTACGACCATCTGTTCATGGGGCACCGCAATAATTCGTTCACGGTCGCCGATCCGCGACTTGCTGCTTTCGTGAACGACCGGATCACGCAGGACGTGGACATGCTCACGGTGCGCGTGAATTACCGCTTCGGCAATTACGGCAGCCCGGTCGTCGCGAAGTACTGATCTCGCGTTATTTAGACTGCTCCAGCAAACCAGGTCGGCAGAAATGCCGGCCTTTTTGTTGGAGGGTACAAATCTAAAAAGTCCTCAGACCCGCCACCCGCAATCGAGCCCTCGGTTCGCTCTATCGCCTGCACCGGCTAATGACCCGCCGCGAACCGCGGCGGAGGATCGAAGACATGGCTCAAATCGAAAAAAACCGCGATCGATGCGGTGCGCCGAGAGCGCGAGGAAAAGTGGCGCTAGACCGGCTCACGCTTATCAGACGCATGAAAGGCAGCGCCGACGTGATGATTGCCTCGACTATACGCGTCACGCTCCCTGCGCATCAGGCCGTATGTCGACGAGAACTTCCCTTGAAAAACGGATCAAGTTTCACGGGTTCCCCGGTTTCTTTCCAGTACAGTTGTTTACCGGCGCTCGCCGCCACCGCGAGGCGGTGGTGACCGCCGATCAGCGTATGCCTCCGATGCCATCGCAACGATCTCGCCAGCTTCGTCCACGATGTTTCGCATGCGCCTTTCTTTGGCGGCCGTCGCGCGGCATCGTTGATTTGGATCATGTGAGGCAATAACAGTACCTGACCGAAATCAATTCCGGCCAACCGCCCCGGAGAGGTCCCGCCCTTGGTCCGAAACGCACGAACCGCACACGCTGGCGTTGCAGCGAAAATCCGATAGTTTAATTCGTTCCGGCGCTTTAGATGTTCGATCTGCGACGAGCAAACAACCGTTTACCCGGTGCCTGCAACAGTTCAGTCCGAGCGAACTCTTGGTGGGCTGCCATCGCTCTGAACAGGATCGTAGCGCAAAACGCTAGCGGGGTTGCGCTATGTCGGCATCCAATTCGAGGGGATCCCGCGCAGCCTCAAAGCGGGGAATAAGATCGGCAGGCAACGCTACCAGTTTTGCTGCACGGTTGATCGACGATCCGAAAACTGTGGCGGCAGCGATGTGCTTTGCGAGCCTCGTGTAGTCGGACCATATCAAGTAGAACATGAGTGGTGGCTGCTCTCCATTCGCCAACAGTTGACTGGAGCGTTCGCCAGCACCCTCAGTTAACCACCACCTGTGAGCAAGCGTGACGAGACTTCTGAAGTGACGAATAGTGCCCAACTGCTTACTTGGCTGAACGCCGGCCAATTTGGCGCAATGTGTTAGCCAATTGAGGCCAGCCAAGATAGCAATCGAAAAATCAGTCGCCGCCGTTCCAGTGAAATCGACCACGGTCTCGTCGTGAGGACGCTGGAGGAGGTAAGCGTCTATCATTTCGATTTGCCGGTCTGCATCGCTTAGTAAGTCAAAGTCGGCCCTTGGCACCATCATTACATAGCGCATCGCTTCCAGCCGGGTGTGATCCCAAACCGAGCGAACATCACCGTTCAAATCCGACAATGCCCGCTTGCACGCTGGATAGATCAGTTCGCCCTGATCGACCTCATCGAGATATCGAGGAACGTGGCGGCGCAATTCATCGAGGATAACGTGCGGTCCGAAGAAGCGGTGACCGCCCGCTTTGTAGTCGGAATGTTTCCTGAGCCGCTTTCTGGGTTGCCACCAATCAAACAAGTGCCTTGCCTCCCAGCCAGGCGAAGGAATCGGGAGCAAACCCTGATAACCGCTACCGCCATCGGCAATCCAAACGAATAGCAATCAACCCTCAGCTCGCTCCGGCCCTTTGCGGGGGATCGTTGCGGCTCTCGTATGAACCGCAGCTTCCGGGCGCGGTCGATCGAAGGCTTGAGATAAATCAAGGTCCCGATCGGCTCAAAGGGCGCAAGGTGCTGCGGTGGCGGGTTAACTCAGGGTCCGTTATGGCGCGGTATATCGACAAGATTATACAGCCCGGCGAACGGTTGCTGTATTCGACCAACGAACACTGGATGTACTTTCTGCCCGCAATCGCTGCGTGGATCGTGGTGGTCGCATTTTTGGTGCTGTGGCGCTTCTTTACTTCCGACGTGCTGGCTTCGGTTTGCTTGGCCTTCGCGGCGGTAGCTGGGCTTGCGGCTTTGTACTGGACGGCGACGGCTTGGTTTCACCGCTGGACCACCGAGACCGACGTGACCAACATGCGGGTTGTCCACAAGACAGGTTTCATCAAGCGGGACACCTTTGAGATGAGCCTCGACAAAGTTGAGAGTGTCGATGTCAAACAGAGCATTCTTGGCCGCTTCATGGACTACGGCGACCTCACCATTCAGGGTGTCGGCGAAGGCACGCGAACCATTACCACCATCACGGCGCCGCTCGCGTTTCGCAACGCCATCACGACAAGGCCGGTTGGTACGTGAACCAAGGCATGGTGTGACAGCCGCCTGGCCTCACGGCAAAGCATTGCCGGCCAGCCGTCAATGCCGCCGACCTGAACGCACCAAGCCGCTGAACTGGCGAAGATCAAGGTCAGGGTGACTTCGGCAGCTACCAGCAATCATAAGCGGGTGTTACCTCTGACCATTCCGATCCCAACATTCCGCCCCCGGGGAAGCCCCGCTAGGCATTTCGCCTCGATGTCTGCGGGGAAATGAATAACCGGCACCAGTACCTGCTCGAATCAAATCTCGGCCTACACCCCCCGGAGTGCACCCGATCATCCGCCATCGTGCGAACATCCAGAGGCTTTTTGCAGGAGTGGACCCGCGTCCGGGTCAAAACCGCCCGGTTGAAGAAGCGAAAGCGCAGGGTTTAGCACAGGCGTCATGAAGGACCTCTTCTGGCCCTAAGCGGAAGTGCGGATGGAAACGTGTCACGTCGACTGTCAGAGGCAAACCGGACGCCGAGCCCGCTTTAAGTTCACCGCCGCCTCCCCCGTTGCAGACGTTCTCGGAGGGATCAGGCGATGCCACATGGTGCGCCCGTGCGCTTTGCTCAAAGGACAGCGCAAAGGCCCGGTTTGATGGGGTTCTCTCCGGGCCTCTGGCTCCGCTTCGTCGCACGCCGGTTCGGGATCGAGAACCGTCACAGACGAGACGCCGGCAACGAATACAACCACAGCCTGAGTCGGATGGTGAAATTGAGGCGCAAACAGCGCCGCGTATGCACGGCGGTCCGCGTTGGCCTGGGGAGCACCTCAGAGCGACAAGACAAGCAGTGCCACCAGCACGAGGTTGAACGTGCCTAACACTAGCACGGCGACATCAAAAACGCGGGTCAAACTGATCATAGTGTCCCCCGATACACGCCGACCGGGTAAAATAGTTGAACTGCCACGAGAGGAGGTCTATGCGGTTTGTGCCTCAGCACCCGATGATGGAAGGCTCCCCACGCAGACTGCAACTGAATCGATGGGGAAGGTCGCCTGAGGAGCCGAGTCCATTTATCCCAACCCCGCTGAAGAAGCCGGACTAGTTAAGAACCCTTGATCCATCTCAAGTCTTGGGACCAAGTGCGACGTCAGCTTGGCCGTTCATTGCTCTTCGAGGGGGTGAGAATGATCAGGTTGATTGCAATTGGCGCGCTCGCTCTGTCTCTCGCGGTGTCGGCGCAAGCTACCCCCGTTGCTCCCGTGCTCGCGCAGCCGGACAGCATGATCACGGAAATCGCTGCTGCCTGCGGCGCGGGCAGAACTCGGGTGAACGGTGTTTGCGTGGCACGAACAACCGTCCGGCAAACCCGTCGAGCCGTCCGCAGATGTGCGACCGGAATGACCTGCTAGCGTGGTCTCCCGGTCAGCGTAGCTGATTAGCCCACAAAACGCGTCTCGACCGGTAGTGCCGTGGCCAATGAGCAAAGCCCAGCATGGATTGAAGAGCGCCGCGTGCGCGGTGCACTGGACGACGTGATCATCGTTCCACTTGCTTTGATAGCGATCGCCGCGAACAAGATCCTGCGTTTCACTATCGCGTTTTTAATGCGATTGCTCGACTATACTTTCCCTCTGGTCATGGAGATTGTCCGGCTTCCGCTTTTCGCGGCCAGGGTTCTGGGTAACCTGATCGTCGCTGTCACGGCCGGTGCGCTGGGCATCCTTCCGCTATCCGAGGCGAGGCGTCGAAAGTGGATCGTGTCAATGCGCCGTCGCTGGTCGTGGCTCCGGCGCAGAATTAGCTATCGGGCGTTCGAGCGAACCCTGCACGTTGCCTTTGCCAAAGGTATGGCGTGGGTGTTTCGAAAATGTCGTCATCTCACCCCGAACACCGCATTGCTTGTAATCCTGGCTGCGGTAGTGTGGCTTCCAATCTCTTTCGGCGTCGCGACAGTGATGCATGCGGTATTGTTTGCCAAATTAGCCTCTTGGCCAGCCTGGATGCAGCTTTTGCATCCGTTGGCTACGGTGATCGCTAAGAGCAAGCTTCTGGTATTGCCGGTGTATCCGGCAGCGTGGCCGCAAGCGAAGAAAAGTTCGTTCGCTCGGCTCATGGGTAGCTCTTACGAAAGCATCCAGCGTCAGTACGTCATTAAAAAGCTAGGTTACCGTTATCGACAGGCCGATACGGTCGGCCTCGCACTGTTTCGCGGGTTGATGCGCTCAGCCTGTTTTGCGTCGCTCGCTGGATGGCTTCGCAACGCGCACGTGGCCGAACATCTTGGCGTGGAAAGACCCACGCAGAAGTTGCGTTCGTTCTTCTCTCGGTGGTCGATCAAGTTTTCGGCCGAATACTACGAAGCACAGGAACGGCAAGCTTCGAATGTCCCGCGATAGCAGCAAGTCAACAGTGACAGGATAAGAGCCGGTAAGTCCATTGGATCAACGTCTCAGAGCCACCGGCACCCAAGTGAGACTTGGCTTGACACAGACGTCGGAGGAAACGCCAGTTCAACTCGCATTGCGGGAGGGGATGTGATGACCGAAACAGTACTAGGGAGCGCAAGGTTCTTCCGGCGAACTGGCCCGCATTCCCTCGCGCTCGTCGCTAGCGCGGCGCGGGGTGTGGCGGACGGACGCGAACTTTTGCTGGAAGGTGTAGCCCCTCTACAAACGGCTCGGCCGAGTGAAGTGAGCTTCCTAGATAACCGACGTTACACTTCTGCGCTGGATCAAACGTCCGCCGGCGCTGTGGTCGTTCACCCTGATATGGCTGCGCGAGTGCCAGCGACAACTGCGGCGATTCTTACGAGCGAGCCCTATGCGGCCTGGGCCCGCGTTGCTGCCCTTTTCTATCCTGTGCCGCCGCTGCGACCCGGTGTTCACCCGTCCGCCATAGTAGCGGATGACGCACACATAGATCCCTCGACAGAAGTTGGACCCCTGTCTGTGATCGAAAGCGGAGTGGAGATAGGGCCGGGCTGTCGGATCGGTCCTTCCGCAGTCATCGGAAGCGGCGTCACCATCGATAGGGACTGCCGGATTGGCGCACATGTGAGCCTTAGTTACGCGGTATTGGGAGCGCGCGTTTACGTATATCCGGGTGCGCGGATTGGCCAGGAAGGGTTCGGATTCGCCTCCACCAGCGGTGGGTTTCTCTCGATCCCCCAGCTTGGGCGAGTTATTCTTGAAGATGATGTTGAAGTAGGTGCTAATTCGACGATTGACCGAGGATCATCGCGAGACACCGTGATCGGCGCTGGCTCCCGCCTCGATAACCTCGTGCAGATCGGTCACAATGTTACTCTCGGCCGCTGTTGCGTCGTAGTTGCACAGGTGGGGATCTCGGGTTCAACCGTCCTTGAAGATTTCGTCCGCGTTGGTGGGCAGGCTGCTATGGCAGGGCATCTTCGAATAGGCCGAGGTTCGGAAATCGGAGCGCAGGCGGGCGTCATTTCGGATCTAGCACCCGGCGCTAGGGTTCTCGGAAGCCCTGCCCAGTCGATAAAAACCTTCTTTCGACAGATTGCCACGCTTAAGAAGATGGCGGCGCACAGAAACTGAAGCAGCGGGCCACAATCGGCAAGGCGCACGACAGACAAGAAGCTCCGCTGTACCTGCGGCCGGAGTCGCTATCCGGCTGCCGCCATAACGGCTGACAAAGCGCGTGCCGCGATCCGTCGATGCGTCCGATTCCGCGATCAACCGAACATCATGAATCGAACGGCCCGCGCAATGCTAGTAACATGGCATGCTGAGTTGTCAGCGGTTCTGAGCTTACATTGCTTGTCCACTTATGTTGCCGCTCGCGGACGGCCTCTGGTCAGTTACAGCCTTAGAAAAATTGCAGCATCCAGATAGCACCGTGCGAACATGTCCTGCAACTTCGGCCCCCGAAGGAAGATCATGCGAGGCGACAACCCACCCCGCGTTGATATCCAATTCCGAACTGGAGCCGGGTACATCAAATACATCGTCCGTGTGGCTTCTGGATTTGTAATGTGGCGTCCACCAGGCCCGAGGTCCCAAGCTGCGTGGAAAGCAAGGTTTGCCTTTTCGGTAACGCAGATCCTGTTTGATGGGACTATCGAAAGCACGATCGTGCAGGCGGAGGCGCACAGCCCATCGATGACCACCGTCTGGCCCGTGTCGTTCAACTGATCGTATCGATCGACGTAATGTCGGATCAAGCCGCCGCGATCATTGGCAATTCTCACCACAGCGTGGCTCTCGCCTGCGCAGAAGAGGAAAATTGCCGAAGCGAGCAACAGCGCAAGTATCTTCATATTTTGCCTCTTCCGACGAGACATCAACTAGCACTAGCGACTATCATCGGGGATCCTGACTGGCGCGAGGTGGAATAGCGGCTTCGCGATGCGCGGCCGTCTTGCCAGAGAATTGTGGCGGATGGCATTCCGATCCAGCTAAAGGCATGAACCCAAAAGAAACTTGCCTGCGGGTGGGGATTGGCATTGATCTAAGTCAATGATTGGCGACCCGACAAATGGCGGAAGGTTTACTGGGATTGGAGGGACATACTTTTGCTTGAGCGGAAATGGCCGGAAGGAGATTGCGTCGCCGGCCTTGATCTAGATCAAGTAGGTCAGTCGCCCTAAGGGCGAATGCCCTTGTAGGCACGGGAGGCGTGTGTGATCACGGTGATCGTGCTTGGTCCGGCAGCCAATCGTCGCTTGGGAGGTCATCACAATGAGGTGCAGATTGCTTCTGCTTGCGCTCGTCCTAGTCTCCTCAACTATCGCCAGCGAGGCGGGCGCCACGACGGCAGATATTCGCAGCATCACCTGTGGTGAATATCTTGCCATGCCGGCTGCACCGTCGAGCAAGTTTTCGGCTTGGATGACCGGCTGGTTTAGTTATGAAAGTCGGAGGACGTTTGTAGATTTTGACCTGCATCGGACAAATGTCACAAGCGTAAGAGGGTGGTGCCAATCCAACCCGAATGCCGGCGTGATGGCAGGGTTGGAAAAATCGATAGGCGTGACCGCAGTGCCTACTGCTACGCTGGATTTTAACAAGATCACTTGCGGAACTTGGTTGGCGTACGGTCCAGCGGATCAAGATTTCGTAAGATACTTCATGAGTGGCTATTACAACGCAGCCGCAAGCAACAGTGTATTGGATTACGACCGCCTGCAGCGGAATTCCGCTGCGGTCGTCGCGTATTGTAAGAAAAACAAATCCCGGACTCTACCAACGGCCATTCAGAACAGAGCTACCTAGGTCGAACCAGTTTGCAGCCAGGGAGGGACGACGGCGCTCCCAAAGTCCCTGTGCCGGGCAGGACGTTTCGGCACGAAGAAGCCGTAGACGCGCGCCAGCCCGCCTCGCTCTGTCAGACCCGGAACGAACGCGTTATTTGCTTCGCCAAGACAAGAACAGCGTCAGTATACTTGCCGTTTGATACTTGGTGATCGTACAATGCCAAAAAAAACAGCGCGAAAGCAGCAATCGTGCATCCTTTTAGCATAAGGGTCTCTCCCACGAAGAGACTGCCAACCGAGCAGGTCTAGATGATAAGGGGCGACGAGTTGCAATGCTCTCGACGTTGGCAATGATCCATTAAGTTTCCGTAAATCAGAACTAGAGAGGCGGGCGCCCCCGATCTGCCGACCAATAGTATCCTCGAAGAACATGCCCCGCTCAAGGCCTTAATAGGCGCCTCAAAACCAACAGCTCGCACAGCGTTGCGGATCATCAGGTGGCGTCAGCATCTCGTTGGAGGCGAGGCGAAGCCCTCAGCGTGCGCAAGCGCCGGGCCCGCCGCCGCGCCGTGGGCACCCGAGCGCCGATACTGGTCGAGGCTCGGCCGAACGCCCGGTGGTCGCTGGATTTTGTCCACGACCATTCCGCCAGCGGCCGTCGCTTCCGGGTCCTGAATATCGTCGATGACGTGACCCGCGAATGTCTGGCGGCCATCCCCGACACCTCGATCCCGGGGCGGCGGGTGGCACGCGAACTGACGGCGCTGATCAATCAGCGCGGCAAGCCGGGCATGATCGTCTCCGACAACGGCACCGAGTTCACCTGCAATGGCATGCTGGCCTGGTCGGAGGAGAACAAGATCGACTGGCACTTCATTGCGCCGGGCAAGCCGATGCAGAACGGCTTCTGCGAAAGCTTCAACGGCCGGATGCGGGACGAGCTTCTCAACGAAACCTTGTTCTTCGGCCTCGATCACGCCCGCGCCAAGATTGCGGATTGGGTCGGCGACTACAACGGCCAACGCCCGCATTCCTCGCTCGGCTATCTGACCCCTGCGGCCTATGCCGCCTACCTCACCGCAACGTGCGATCGGCTGCGCAACCCCGACCAGCTCCGCCGATCGCACGTTGCTCACACCGCGCCAAACGGCGTAACATCCCCCGAGACTCTAACCGCTACTGGGTGAAACTTCAGGGGCAGGTCAGAATCATCAAGGAAGAAAGGTAAGCTTAGGCTCCACGCCAGACGCGCAGCACGCCTTCGCGAAAACCGCCGACGAAATGATCTGACAGGTCCGCTGGCAGCATTTGGCTGAGTTCATTGAACGAGCCGCTCACCAAGGTGGCCAGCTCGTGTGCCGAAGCGTGCTCCGCCCATCGGCGACCCAACTCCAAACCACGTTGCCGCTCAGCTTCAGCGTCCATCGTCTTGAGCTATCCCGCGCTGACCGGCCCCGGCGAAGCTGACCGCGCCGGGGCCTTCGACGCTCTCGCCAATCGTCGGAAGCTTGGGGGCTTGAAAGACTGGCAAGGCGCACCTTAGACAAACAGACCGTCCGTCTTTGGCTAGTGCACTATGTGCCCAATGCCGGTGCGATGCTCCCGCCGAGTGAGAGAGGTACATCAGTAAATCTTTCACGTCCGCCGCCTTGACCGGATGTTCGGCCTTTGTTCTATTGTGGGAAATCCAGGTCTGTCCATGCCCACACTCGAATATCTCCGCTCGGAAATCGAGCGCATGCGCTCGCAGGTCAGTCGCCAGCGCAAGGAAATCCTCCAGCTTCAAAGGGCGGGGTTAACGACCGCCTCGGCTGAGACCCTGCAACGGATGCAGAGCAAGGTTGACGATCTCTGCGCTGAGCGAGACCGGCAGGTGCGGGCTGCAAAGGAAGGCCCGACCTATGCCTCCAGTAAGCCGATAAGGGGCACTCCGGCAAACCGACGGATGTGATGGATAACCCTCGCGGTTTCCACCACCGTGGACCATCCTGGAGGACGACGGACATTGCTTCTCGCCCGCGACGAACCCTCGTTTCGATTAGTGATAGTCCTGTGCCGTGCACGGGTCTGATGCGAAATGTGATCCGACTGCCGCGCCTGAGCGTTTGAGGTTTCGAAACCACGCTTACAAGGTTAGTCAATGTCAGAACGCGATAGCGCTCACCATGACGCCGCCATTCAGTATTTGGCCTGGGCTGTCGAAGAGATTGAAAAATCAGGTAACGAAGAAGCCGCTCGTCACGCTCGGGCTGCGTTGAAGGCGCTTGAAGAAGGCTACGCCATCGTGCAAAGGCGATCTCGCGTCTGCCGGAGCTTCTGAAGAGGTCCCAGTACTAAGGGCGTTCCGCTGTAAGAACGCTTTATCGCATCGCGTTCGCTAACCGTTCGTCTGACGTTCTAGTTGACGTTGAAAATACAACCTGGAATCTCAATCGCGGTTGTATGTGAGAACGCCTGGGAACGGCGCATGAGCCTCGCGGTTGGAGAGTCCTAAGTAAGGTAGGTAGACTGCCCCGCCGTCGGCTCCCCCCACCGACGGCGGGCTTTTTGTGAGTTGCGTTAGTGGCAAAGCGTACCCGAGCACCGGCCAAGAAGCCGCGAGCTTCCATGCCGGGCTTTATCAGCCCCCAGCTTGCGACCCTGAAGATGAAAGCTCCTTCAGGGGCTCAATGGATTCACGAGGTCAAATACGACGGCTACCGCATTCAGCTCCACATCGATGGCGACAGTCGGAAGGCCTTCACCAGGAACGGCCATAATTGGATCGACAGGTTCTCCGTCATTGCCGGCGGCTTTGACCTCGAAGGCCAAGCCATTGTTGATGGTGAGGTAGTCGTCATCCACGAAGAGCGCACCAACTTCTCCGAACTCCAGGCGGACCTGGGCCGAGGCGACCAAGACCGGCTGGTTTACTTCGCCTTCGATCTCCTGTGGCTCGACGGCGTAGACCTCCGCAAACATGCGCAGCTCGCCCGGAAAGAACTGCTGAAGCAGTTGATCGAGGAGAACGGGCTGGAAGCACCAATCTTCTACAGCGAACATCACGAAGGTGACGGGCAATCGCTGTTCGAGGCGGCCAGCAAGCTGAACTACGAGGGCATCGTCTCCAAGCGGGTTGACGCACCCTACCGGTCGGACCGGGTTGAGGCTTGGCAAAAAATCAAGACCGTGCAGCGCGAGAAATTCCCCGTTGTCGGTTTCGTCAAGGACCCCTCCGGCGTCGCCGCGCTCTATCTCGGCAAGCAGGAAGGGAAAGAGCTGCGCTATATGGGCAAGGTCGGAACGGGCTGGAGCCGGACGAAGTCGGCCGAGATTCGCAAGGCCCTCGATACCGTCGTCAGCCCGAAGCAGAAGCTCACCAAGCCGGTCAGGAAACCGAAGGCCACCTGGGTCGAGCCGAAGTTCTACGCCGACATCGAATACCGGGACATCACCTCGGAAGGCCTGCTGCGGGCCAGCTCATTCAAGGGGCTTAGCAAAGGAACGCGGCGTTCCTGACGGCGTTTTCTCCACAGTAAGTGGAGTACCGGCATGCCGGATCGCGTAACCCGAGCGGTAAAAGAAGCCCAGGCCATCCTAGCTCGCTATGTCGAGCCTGGGCCGAGGGACGCCGAAAATACGATCAATGACCTGCTAGCCGTTCTCGATGATGAGCGGCTCGTATGGGCGATGGAGGAGGAAGATGAGCGACAGTCTCACCAAACGGGACCAGCGCGACCGTAGCAAGATCAACATGCATGAAGACTTCGAGGTCAAGTATTGGACCAAGGCGCTTGGTGTCTCAAAGGACGAGTTGCAAAAGGCCGTCGACAAAGTAGGCAATTCGGCCGCCGCCGTTCGCAAACAATTGGCGGTGTAACCGAGGCGCGCGGTATGCTTGCGATCTTTGGAGCAAGGCCGCGCGCTTTTTCATTCCATGTCAAATCCCAACTGTCCCATTCGTCTGCGAGAACAACCCGGACGGGGCTAGAGCTGCCGGTGATCCGTGCGCCTGCAATAGATCGCCGGACATCGACGCGGGAATCGAAGAGCCGGACGCCAGCCACATCATTTCGGACACCTACGGGAAAAGGGAAGCCACTGAGCACGGTGAGGACGGGAAGCGACCTATTTACTGACTGCCTCCGAGCGTGCGCCTCCGGCTTCTCGCCTTCGTCAGTATCACAGGCATCGCTTGGATGAATCGGCTCGACCACGGGGTTATCGTGAGGACACTGGAGACCTGATGCGGCCTCAGCGTCTTGTCGATCCAACGATTGTCAGCGTGTTCGTTCAGCAATCGGTTGAGTTCACCACAATAGAGCTGACGCCAGTTTGCTTTCAAGTTGGCGAGGCGTTCGAGGTCACGGTCTGTGAAGAATGACATAGTGATGAAGAGCCTAGCTCAGATTGCGGTGGACGGGGTGGCCGGCACAATCGGACGGACCGCTCATCCATTCGGCGGATAGGACAGCCGCTTCACGCTACGGTCGCTTGACGCAGATCAAGGCCGTTATCCGAGTGCCGCCAAAACGACCGTCCCAGCGGCGCAGGCATGCAAAGGCATGACCGGACGCATCCCGTCGGAGCCGGTTTCCGCATGGCACAACTGCATATTGCCGAGCGTTGATCTGCAACAAGACATGCCGAAATTGCATATCCCGAGTGTCACCCGGTTGATAAAATCCGTGCATGGATGGGGGCAGGGTTTACCGCGCGAACTATGAGGATTGCCGAGCGGAAGCTAGTAAGGCTACTAGCGCGTCCAGCAAGGCGCAGTGGCTGTTGTTCGCCGAAGAATGGTTGAAACAGGCGGAAGCAGCCGAAGATCAACAGCGCCGAGAAGCAGCAATCTCTGTAGTTGCTCCAGCAAGTAAGGTCGACGCGAGTTGCGCCGATCCAGCGGCGATGTTCGCGCGATCAGTTCTCGAGGTACCCTCCAGCCGCTCAGCCGCGAAGCGGAGGGCCTAGGTGCCGGCGCTGACGTCGAGGATGACTTCGAGAATTCCTTGAGCGCTATAGGGTTTTCGGATAAATCGGCCGCCCGAAGGCAAGTCGTCGGGGCCGACCTTCGTCATTCCAGACGTAGCAATGATCTTGATTGGCGGCCAGCGGTCGCGAACCGCAGCGGCCAGTCTGAGGCCGTCCATCGAGCCCGGCATTTGCACGTCCGTAAATACGACTGTGATGTCGCGTCGGCGCTCCAGAATGGCGATGGCTTCATCCGCGCCGTTTGCTTCAATCGTTTCAAACCCGGCTGCCTTGATCATATCCACGGCATCCAAACGAATAAGGAGGTCATCCTCTACAATCAGCACAACGGGTAGCTTAATATCTGTTTTCAAAGCATAAATGCCTCCAGCCAACCTAAGCTCTGCCGGCTCGGATAGTTCCCCCTCTGCGAGTGTGCGGCTCGCTTATCCCGAAACAGTAGACATCGCTGTCTGTAAAGGCCACCATACTGGCCACATAGATATCAGAGAAATCGTGCAAGCTGATCTGCATAGGGCTGAAGAATCTCGTCTTGCTGCCCTCCGGCGGTATGGCATCCTCGATACTCCACGAGAAGCTGACTTCGACGAAATCGTGAAGGTCGCGTCCGCCATCTGCGGCACGCCAATCTCTGTCATCAACTTGATCGACTACGGCCGCCAATGGTTCAAGGCGGAAGTCGGATTAGGCATCCGGGAAACGCCGCTGGACAGCTCGATCTGCGCGCACGCGATCTTACAGCCGGACCTGTTTGTCGTACCCGACACCACGCTGGACTCGCGTTTCGCGGATAATCCGCTGGTCACGGGCGACCCGCATCTGCGGTTTTATGCCGGAGCGTTGTTGGAGACGCCTGATGGCCTTCCGCTAGGTACCGTTTGCGTGCTCGATTACAAGCCACGGGAGCTTAATGAGACTCAGAGGGCTTTCTTGCGACTGATGGCCAATCAGGTGATGAAGTTGCTTGAACTGCGCCGGATTAGCGCTGCCGAACACGCCGCCAGAGTCGAAGCCGAAGACCTGCTCAACGAAAAAGAGACGATGATGCGCGAAGGCGATCACCGGCTCATGAATTCATTGCAGCTCGTCCAGTCAATTCTGGCACTTCAGAGCCGCAATGCCGCGAGCGAGGAGACGAGGGCTCAGCTCGATATGGCCAGCAATCGTGTGCTCGCCATTGCAACCGTCCACAAGCAGCTGCACTTGACCGGCAGTCATGAAGAGATCCAAATCGATACCTTTCTGCTCAGGCTGTGCGAAAGCCTCAAGCACACAGCTCCGGCACAGATAACTGCGATCAATGTCGATGCGGAAAACACCAGAGTTCCGTCGGATGTCGCGAGCGGACTAGGCCTTTTGGTCGCGGAGTTGGCCACGAACAGTTTCAAGTATGCTTATGCTCCGGGTCAGCCGGGGCCTGTCAACGTAAGCTTCAAAACAAATGCGGGCGGATGGGCTTTGGTAGTCTCTGATCAGGGGCGCGGCTTGCCGGCAGGATTCGACATCGATCAGAGCAAAGGCTTCGGCATGCAAGTCGTGAAAGCATTTGTGCGGCGACTAGATGCAACGATGACGATTTCTTCTCGCCCAGGATGTACCGCATTCGAGATTGTCGGCCAGACCAACGGCCAGCAGTCCGCTCCTTGACCCACATCTCCGACTCCGTCCGGCTAATTAGCCTCGTCGTGTCGTTGTTTGGGTCGACTACGTCGTGGGTGCGGAGCGACCTATCGCCTCGCACTATCGTTGCGACTTCACATATCGGCTCGTCATTGTCAGTTTTCGCCGTCTCGGTCATCAGCAGGCAAGCCATCTGAACGCCACCGCGCCCCGCCGTGCGAAGTCGATCAGCGACAGCTCGGCGCGCCAATCGTTGCGCCCCTTGCTCCAGTACAGGTACAGGTGCGGTTCGTAGTAAAGGCCTTCCTCATCCGGGTTTATCGCCGCATCGGGGATCACGACATCAAACCGAATGTCGGTTGCGTGAATGATCTTGTTGCAAGCCTCGCGCAGCGTGAGCACCTCGACCGTTTTTGGATCGGTCACCCAGTTCGGAAACAGTTTCCCGCAATCTGATCTCTCGTCGTTCGTTGGTCTCTGGGACGCTGATCGAAACGGATGCGCAAGCCAGTGGCACACGAGATCAAAATCCGTGTGACTTCGGACTTGAAAAAACCTCCCTGCATCATCGCGATGACGGGCGAGGTGAGGCCGTGTCTCGCCACGTCGCGAGAGGCCATAACCATGCAAAGCAGCCGGTAAAGATCGAGCACGAATGCTCCCGGCTCAATGGCGTGGGGCTGCTTCTGGTTCGTGAAGTAGAGGTCTTCTTCCGCCATCGGTCACCGCTCTGGCGGCGGCTGCACCGACGCTGCGCCGGCCGGCGGCACTGACGGGACAATTGTCCCGGCAGAAAGTGCGAGCAGGATCATCGTGGGATTCGTCATCCGCTGATCGTAGCGCGACCGTTGCGCCCGCCGCTAGACTTCACCGCGATCCACAGTAACTCATATAATTTTCTCGCGGACCGCCTCCGGATCGCGACACAAATGTGGACATTGCGGCACCATGGCATTGATATAACTATGATTTTAGCGCCCATTGACTCCCTGCAGGGGAAGAGGCCCGCGAGAGTGACCGGGCTCGGAGTCGGTGCGCCTAAGCAATTAGGCGGCGAGCCGTTGCCCCTCTTTTCCTTGGGCATTAGCGACAGGCGCGCCAACGATCCGCCGCAGCTCGGTGGCGATTCCGTCCAGCACCGCCCGCTTTTCTTTCATCCGTCGGGAGTGGTTGTAGACCTTGCCCGTGACGGTCGGCACGATGGTGTCACCCTTCTTTGTCACGGCGTGGTCAAGGCATTTGGCGATGGCAGCATCGTCAAAGCCGAGATCGCCGGCCAACGTCGCCGCCGTTCGCCGCAGATCGTGCGGCGTAAACGGCTTGAGGCCCAACAGCTCGCAGAGCCCAGGCGTCTTGGTCTTGTCCTCGTTCTTCTCGTATTTGGTGCCGCGCAGCGCGTCGGCCATCGCTTTGCGGTGGATCGGCTGGCCCTTGTACATCGGGCTTTCGAACACAAACTGCTGGTCGGTGGACGCCAGCGCCTCCTTGATGATTTCAACCGCCAGATCGGACAACGGCTGCTGGATCACGCGCCGCTTCTTCACTCGCTTGAGGGGCACGTCGAAGCGCGGGTTGTCGCCATTGAGGTCGAATAGCTCATCCCGGTGCGCACTGAGCAGTTCACGCGAGCGCAGCATGGTCACGAGTTCGAACTTGAGCGCCAGCCGGGTCCGGCGGTCCCAGGGCAGGTCCTTGCGATCAAGACCGTGCCAGAAGATCCTGATCTCATTCTCCGACAGGACGCGGGTGCGCGGATGTTCCGGATCGAGCTTCGGCAGGTTGACGCAGGGGCTGGCTGTCGCATAGTCGCGGCCTGCCTCCGCCGCCCAGTTGAACAGGCCCGAGGCCGCCTTGCGCATATGACGCGCGTTACTGACCGAGGGCTTGCCGAACTTCCCCGCGACGATATCGTTCGAGAGTGTCGCAATGTCGTGCTTGGTAACCTCCATCGCCAATTTTTTGCCGAGGCGGGGCCGGATGAAACGGTGGAGGTGGCTTGCCGTGTTCTCCCAGCTTTCCAGCCGGGGCCGCATCTCGCCATCCGGCTTCTTGACTGGCGTCTTCATCCACTCGATCCGCTCCTCGATGATCTCGGCGACGGTCTTGCCGCGCCTCGCTTTTGCGGTCTTCTGGTCGCGGAAGGTTTCGGCGAGAGCCTCGGTACCCAGTCCCTTGAGGCCGTAGACCCTGCTGCGGGCGTCTTCGACGGTAAAGGTCTCGGCATTGTAGACGCCGAGCCAGCCGGTGCGCTGCTTCCCGGTCTGGCGGTCGGTGAACTTGTACGAAAAGGTCGCCACGCCCGCCGCCGTGATGCTGACGTACAGACCAGGGCATTTGCGGTCGTAGAGCTTGGCTCGCTTGGCGACCCGCTTCTCGCACAGGCGGTCGGTCAGGATGACGCTGCTGTTGCGGCCGCGCTTGCGGACGGGGGAGGGGGCGATGCTACTATCCATTTGGTTTCGGCTCCTAAGGCTTGGGACCAAAGGGCTCGGCTCTGAGGCTTTCAGTTTGTCGTGCGGACGCTGAAAGACTTAGGGCCGGGCCCTTAATTTGGTGAAGCCCGCTGAAACAGCCTGCATCAGGGTAGTCCAAAGGCGCTTGTTTTAAAGTCTTTTGTTAGTTTCGGCGTGTTTCACCGAGTACCAAAATATAGACGTGTGGTCCTGGCCGTCGTTGCTACGGTCAAGCTCTTGCGGATGCGGCATGCGCGTCAACCGGCGCGGTGTCGGCGACTTTCGCTGGGGTGAGGGAGGCCAAAGAGAACTCGGCTCCCGGGAGAGCACGGCATAAGCCGTCCAACCATCGCGCAGGGAAGGCCGAGTGATTGGCACCACCTGTATGCTGCTGTGCGGTTTTCCTGCGTGTGCTTTTCGCGCAGCGGACCGCGGGTGCGAGGTCAGCACCCGGCCTTCCCTGCGCCCTCTTGGACAAGAGGGTGAAATGACGAAGCAAAACTCGGGCGAAACGCGCCGCGAGGACGCGAATGCGTGTATGCAATTAAAATGCGAGCTGGAAGAGTGGCGCTGCCGCCTCATACTCCGTCATTGCGAGCGCAGCGAAAGCATTCCAGAAATGCATCCGTGGAAAATGTCTGGTTTGCTTCGTCGCAAGAGCTCCTCGCAATGACGACATGGAGGCACTTTCGGTTGATCGCGCTAGGCTTCCGGCATCACCGTCCCGCTGGTGCAGACATCGCGCCGTTGGAATAGCGCGACCAGTCGGGCCCGGTCGGCTGCGATGGCCAGAGCGCGGCGTTGGAATCGCGCACCGACTGGGTGATGGGATGGGGTTGCGCCTTGCGGACATGACGGCGGTCGTTCGCCGCGGCAGTCTGGATGGTGGCGGCGGCAATCAGCGTCGCGCCGAGAATGATGAAAGTCTTTTGCATTGTTTCTTTCTCCCGTGACGACAGCCCGGCTGTGAGATGTGTGTTTTGTGTGGTCGCCGTCGCGGCTGACATGGCGACGCGCCTAGCCGATATCAGCGCTCGCGACATCACATTGGGGCGAGCCAATTTTCTAGCCTCGGCTAAATATTCGGCAATCGCGCCCGTGGCACCGATGGACTTGACCTGCGCAATCCGGTTCAATGGGCCAAATTTGGTTTTCAGGCGACAATGATGTCGAAATATCTGCTTGTCCTTCTGCTGATCGCCTCGCCGGCCGTGGCCCAGGTCAAGCTGACCCCAAAAACATCGGCGGCGCATCCGGACCCCTGCGTGCCGATCGGGCGGACCGCGGACGGCAAGCTGGTCTACTCCATGAAATGCGAGAATCTGCCGGTGCCGCCTCCGCCGCCGCAGGCAGAACTGAGGGAGGCGCCGCAGCCCGCCGCCGAGCCGGAGCCCGAGACGCGGCGGAGTGGCGTTTTCGGCTGGTCCTACGACCGCAGGTAACGGGCCGCGCCCCTTGCGCGAAGCCCGACGGAATGCTCTTTGCCTGAAAATTCCCCGTGGGGCCATCGCCCCCGATCCAGAGAGATGAGATGACCAAACTCGTTATCCGTGCCGGCGACTTCACCTTCGATGCCCGTTTCGAGGAGCAAGCGGCGCCCAAGACTGTCGCCGCGTTCCGCAAGGCGCTGCCGTTCGAAAGTCACGTCATCCACGTGCGCTGGAGCGGCGAGGGCGTGTGGATGCCGCTCGGCGACCTCGATTTCGGTGTCGGCTACGAGAACCACACCAGCTATCCCGCGCCCGGCCAGATCATCCTCTATCCCGGCGGCATCAGCGAGACCGAGATCCTGATGGCCTATGGCGGCGTGCACTTCGCGAGCAAGATGGGCCAGCTCGCCGGCAACCATTTCATCACGCTGACCTCCGGCCTGGAGAATCTGGCGACGCTCGGCAAGAGCGTGCTGTGGAAGGGCGCGCTGCCGATCCGCTTCGAGGAAGTCTGAGTGACTGGTACCCGCTACCCGCGCGATCTCCGCGGCTACGGCCGCAACCCGCCGCACCCGCAATGGCCCGGCAACGCGCGGGTCGCGGTGCAGTTCGTCGTCAATTTCGAGGAGGGCAGCGAAAACAACATCCTGCATGGCGACCCTGCCTCGGAAGCGTTTCTGTCCGACGTGCTCGGCGCACAGCCCTGGCCCGGCCAGCGCCACGCCAACATCGAATCGATGTTCGAATATGGCTCGCGCGCCGGCTTCTGGCGGCTGTGGCGGATGTTCAGCGAGCGGAAGTGGCCGACCACGGTGTTCGGTGTCGCCACAGCGCTGAAGCGCAATCCGGAAATCGTAGCTGCCATGAAGGAGGCGGGCTGGGATATCGCCAGCCACAGCCTGAAATGGATCGAGCACAAGGACATGACCGAGGCGCAGGAGCGCGCGGAGATCGCGGAAGCGATCCGCGTCCACACCGCGGCGACCGGCTCGCGGCCGCTCGGCTGGTACACCGGGCGCTCCTCGATCAACACAAACCGTCTGTTGATGGAGGAGGGCGGCTTCCTCTATCTCAGCGATTCCTATGCCGACGATCTGCCCTATTGGCTCAAGGGCGCGAGCGGCAAGCAGCTCGTCATTCCCTATACGCTCGACGCCAACGACATGCGCTTCATCAATCCGCAAGGATTTGCCGAAGGCGAGCAGTTCTTCACCTATCTGAAGGATGCCTTCGACGTGCTCTATGCCGAAGGCGAGAGCGCGCCGAAGATGATGTCGGTCGGCCTGCACTGTCGTCTCGCCGGCCGCCCCGGCCGCGCGGCGGGGCTGATCCGCTTCCTCGACTACATAGGCAAGCACGATCGCGTCTGGGTGCCGACGCGGTTGCAGATCGCACAGCATTGGCACGACAAGCTCGCGCATCTTGCCGCCGACGCATTCGAGATCGAGTGAGGACGATGTCGCAAATATCCCTGTCTGATCTCAATGCCGCCGATGAAGCCGATTTCGTTGCCGCGCTCGCCAACGTCGTTGAATATTCGCCGTGGATCGCCGGGCAACTGGCCGCGAAGCGGCCGTTCGCCGGCATCAACCAGTTGCACGCCGCGCTGATGGCGGCGATCCAGAGTGCCGAACTCGACGTGCAATTGGCGCTGATCCGGGCGCACCCGGATCTCGCCAACAAGACCCAGCGCGCGGCGGGGCTCACCGCAGAATCGACCGACGAGCAGAACAGCGCCGGCCTCGATCGGCTGTCGGAGGCCGAATACGCGGCGTTCGAGCGCGTCAACAATGCCTATCGGGCGAAGTTTGACATCCCCTATATCGTGTGCGTGCGTCGTCACACCAAAGATTCCGTGCTGCGCGATTTCGAGACGCGGTTGCGCAATATCGCCAAGACCGAGACGCGACGTGCGATCGAGGAGATTGGCCGCATCTCGGCGTTGCGGCTCGATCAACTCGTCGCAGCCGATGACAAGCTCAAGGTCCATGGCCGGCTCTCGACCCATGTGCTGGACAACCACGCCGGCAAGCCCGCACCGGGCATTCCGGTCGAGCTGGTCGAGCTCGCGAACCTCGGCGAGAGCCGCGTGATAGCGCGCGCGGTGACCAATGCGGACGGCCGCACCGATCAGCCGCTGATCGGTGGCCGCCCGCTGCCGATCGGCCGCTACGAGCTCCGGTTTAGCGTTGCCGAATATTACGCCGAGCGCAACGTGCCGCTCACCGACCCGCCGTTCCTCGACGAGATCCCGCTGCGTTTTGCGATCAGCGAGCCGGAGAGCCACTACCACGTGCCGCTGCTGGTCACGCCGTGGAGCTATTCGACCTACCGCGGCAGTTAGTTACCGAACTTCTCGTGCAGCGCCGGAAACAGCCGGTCCGGCTTGAAGGGTGGCGCCGTGAAGCGAATGCCGGTGGCATCGGCAATCGCGTTGCCGAGCGCGGCGGCGACCGGATTGTACGGACTCTCGCTCATCGACTTCGCACCCAACGGTCCGATGGTGTCCAATGTCTCGGCGAAGAAGACCTCGGTACGGGGCACGTCGGCGAAGGAGGGCAGATGGTAGTCGCGGAATTTGGGGTTGGTGACGCGGCCGTCCGCGTCGATCACCATCTCCTCGTAGAGCGCGGCACCGAGCGCCTGCGCGACACCGCCTTCGACCTGACCGCGGCACTGCATGGGATTGGCGACGACGCCGGCGTCCGCCGCATGCACGCTCCTGAGAATCCGGAGCTCGCCGGTGCCCTTGTTCACCGCGACGCGAAAGCCTTGCACGTTGAAGCCGACCGAACGCGGCGTGCCGCCGGAATTGCCGGCGCCTGCGAACGGCTGTCCGCGTTCGCGCGCGAGCTTTGCCAGCTCCATAAAGGACATCCGCCGCACGCCACTGACGACGGCTTCGCTCTCGAGCGTGCAGCTGCCGACGTCGCAGAGCCATGCGCCGGCGGCGGCCGCCTTCAGCTCGGTCGCAAGCTGCATGGCTGCCGCATGCGTCGCCTTGCCTGCCACGAACATGCCGGCGCTGCCATAGGCGCCGGTGTCGTGGCCGCCATGGGCGGTGTCGGACTGGCGCAGGCGGATCCGGTCGACGGTGGTCGCAAGCGTCGTCGCCGCGATCTGCCGGTGCACGGTGCTGGTGCCGTTGCCGAATTCGGCGGTGCCGACGGTGAGGTCAAAGCCGCCGTCGTCGTTGAGCGCGATCCTCGCATCCGCGAGATGGCCCGCCGGGGGTACCGTGTCGATCATGGTCAGCGCGATGCCCTCGCCGATCAGCCACTCCGGCGACAGGCCTGGCTGCGGGCCATCAGCCTGCATCGCGCGCTCGACGAGGTCGAGGCATTGGTCCAGCCCGTAGGAGCCGTAGTGCACGTCGTGAAATTCCGACGGCGGCGGCGATACCATGGGGTCGCCGGGCTTGACGACGTTGCGCCGGCGCATCTCGTAAGGGCTGACGCCGAGCTGCCTGGCCAGTTCGTCGATCGCGGCCTCGACCGCAATCAGTGTTTGCGGCAAGCCATAACCGCGAAACGCGCCTGCCGGCACCGTATTGGTGTAGACCGCGTGGCCGTCGACCCGCTTGTTCGGGCAATTGTAGACGCTGATGGATTCGGCCAGCGAGTGGAACATCACGGGGCCGGCGTGATTGCCGTAGGCGCCGGTGTTGGAGAGGACGTCGAGCTGGAGCGCGGTGAGCTTGCCGTCCGCGTCGGCCCCCGCCTTGACGTGGACCCGCATCGGATGCCGCGTCGAGGTTGCGATGAACTGCTCCTCGCGGGTGAGCTCCAGCTTCACCGGCCGCCCGGTCTTGAGCGCGGCGAGCGCCAGAATGTCCTCGACGAACATCTCCTGCTTGCCGCCGAAGCCGCCGCCGACGCGCTCGCAGAACACGCGGACCTTGTCCATGGGAAGCTCGAAGATGTCAGACAGCGCGCGCCTGGTCAGGAACGGCACCTGCGTCGAGGTGCGGACGTTGAGCACGTCCGAAGCATCGAGCCAGGCGAGACCGCCGTGGGTTTCCAAAGCGGCATGCTGCACACGGTGACTATGGAAGGTGCCCTCGAAGGTGGCGGCGGATGTCGCGAGCGCAGCCGCCACGTCGCCGAATTCGCCATGCGTCTCCGCGGCGAGGTTGCGCTGGGCGTCGGCAACGCGGTTCGCAGTGGTGCGGTCGGGATGAATGACAGGCGCGCCGGGCGCCATCGCCTGCTCCGGATCGATCAGCGCAGGCAGAAGCTCGTAGCGGACCTTCAGCCGGCGGCATGCGTCCTCGGCGGCGGCTTCGCTGTCTGCGACCACGGCGGCGACCTTCTGGCCGATGAAGCGGACGATGTCGTCGAGGACACGGGTGTCCTCGGGATCCATCCAGTCCTTCTCGTGCCGCGCGGTCGAGAGCAGGATCGTGGGCGCATCCTCATGCGTCAGCACCGCGTGGACGCCGGGAACGGTCAGTGCTTCCGACTTGTCGATCGCGACGATCCTCGCGTGGGCGTGCGGTGAACGGAGCAGCTTGATATGCAGCAAGCCGTCGATCTGCGTGTCGAACGTGTAGCGCGCCTTGCCGCGCACGATATCGCGGCCAGCTGGTGCCGGCAGGCTGCGGCCGAATGCGGCGCCGGCCTCGACGCTCTCCTCGATGTTGGTCTTGCCGAGCAACGCATCCTCGATCGATCGATACCCGGTGCAGCGGCAGATATTGCCCTTCAGCGCCACGCCGAGATCGGTGCGCTGCGCCTGGTTCAGCGAGGCGCAGGTCAGGATCATGCCGGCGGTGCAGAAGCCGCATTGAAAGCCCTGTGCGTCAAGGAAAGCCTGCTGCATCGGGTGCGTGCCGCCGTCTCCGCCTAGACCTTCGATCGTGGTGACGGCACGGCCGTCGGCGCGAAATGCCGGGATCAGGCAGCTATGCACCGGCTCGCCGTCCAGCAGCACGGTGCAGGCGCCGCAATCGCCGGCGTCGCAACCCTTCTTCACGCCGAAATGACCGAGCTCGCGCAGGAACGTGCGCAGGCACTGGCCGGCGCGGGGGCTCTGCGAAAACGGCTTGCCGTCGACCTCGAAGCTCATGACGACGTCGCTCCGAGGAGTTCGTCGCGGATCTCTTCGGCAAGCCGCAGTGTCATGTGCTTGCGCCAGAGCGGCTTGCCGTGGATGTCGGTGTGGTACAGATCGTCCGTGATCTGCTGCGCGATGGCGTCGCGAAATGCTTTCGCCTCGGGGGCCTCGCGAAAGGACAACCGGATTGGCCGCACTGTCGATGCGGTGACCGTGAGCGTCAGCGTGCCATCGGTATCCAGGCTGCCGATCAGAAGCGCCGCCGAACGGCCGACCGGCGCCAGCGAGATCTGGCGGAAGGCAGTACGACGCTTCAACGCGGCAATCGGAACATCGATCTGCCGGAGCAGGTCCCCCGGCGCCAGAAGGTTGCGTTGGTTGCCGGTGACGAAGTCGACGACGGGCATCATCTGTTCGCCACCGCCGGCCTTCCAGATCGTGCAGACGCCGTCCAGCGCAGCCGTGAGCGAGATCATCGGTCCTGCCGGCAGCGACATGCAGAGATTGCCGCCGACCGTCGCCGTCTTCCAGATCTTGAACGAAGCAAGGAAGGCGCGGCAGCACTGATTGATCAGCGGCGCCGCGAACCAGTCGCGTGGGCAGACGAATCCATCGAGCTGCGCAACGGTGCAGGTGGCCGCGATGCTGAAATGGCTCTCGGTGACCGTCAGCGCCGGCCATTTCAGGTCGGTGAGATCGATGAGCCGAGTGAGTTGAACTTGCGGCTCCGAGAACAGCCAGGTGCCGCCCGCGAGCCAAGCATCACCTGGCGTCCAAACAGGCAGCTGCGCGCGCGTTTGCGGATGGGCGACCGCTGTGATGGTATTCAAGTCCATGACGACGCCAACGCTTCCAACGAGTGAATCGAACCAGGAGAAAGTCTTGCAAGACGAGCGCCAAGTCGCAACAACAAGTCGCAGCAAAAACGCAATCAGGCCGGCCCCTGTCGTGCAAGCCTGTCGTCAGCGGATGTGAGGAGAAGCAGGTTGATGAGCAACGCAAAGCCGATCTGGATCAGGGATCCCCTGGCTATCCTCGCCGATGGCGCCGAGCGCGGGATCGTGGTGAAAGGCGGCCGGATCGTCGAGCTGGTGCCGGCCGGCGCTGCGCCCGCAACCGCTGACGTCGCGGTGTTCGATGCTAGCGACCACGTCGTGCTGCCGGGCCTCATCAACACCCATCACCATTTTTACCAGACGCTGACGCGGGCGTTGCCGGCGGCGATGGACCGCGAGCTGTTTCCCTGGCTCCAGGCGCTCTACCCGGTGTGGGCGAAGCTGACGCCGGATGCGCTCGAGCTCGGCGTCACGGTGGCGATGTCCGAACTGCTGCTGTCGGGCTGCACCACCACGACGGATCATCACTACGTATTTCCGGCAGGGCTCGAAGACGCCGTCGATATCGAGGTGGCGGTGGCCAGGCGGCTGGGCGTGCGCGTACTGCTCACGCGCGGCTCGATGAACCTGTCGCAGCGCGACGGCGGTCTGCCGCCCGATAGCGTCGTGCAGGATGAGGACACCATCCTCGCGGACAGCGCGCGCGTGGTCGCCAGGCACCATCAGCGCGGTGCTGATGCGATGGTGCAGATCGCGCTCGCGCCTTGCTCGCCCTTCTCGGTGACGACATCCCTGATGCGCGCCACCGCCGATCTGGCCGAGAAGCTCGACGTGCGCCTGCATACCCATCTTGCCGAGACCGAGGACGAGAACAAATTCTGCCAGGAGATGTACGGCTGCCGTCCGCTCGACTATCTCGAACAATGCGGCTGGCTCAATGCGCGGACGTGGCTCGCCCACGGCATCTTCTTCAATGCAGACGAGATGAAGCGGCTCGGCAGGGCGAAGACAACGATCAGTCATTGCGCCTGCAGCAACCAACTCCTGGCCTCCGGCTGCTGCCCCGTCTGCGAGATGGAGGAGGCCGGTGTCGGCATCGGCATCGGCGTCGATGGCTCGGCCTCGAACGACGGATCGAACCTGATGCAGGAGGTGCGGGCCGCGTTCCTGCTGCAACGTGCCCGCTACGGAGTGACGAAGGTCAGTCACAAGGATGCGCTGCGCTGGGCCACCAAGGGCTCGGCGGCCTGCATCGGCCGGCCGGAACTCGGCGACATCGCCGTCGGTAAGACGGCCGACCTCGCGCTGTTCCGGCTCGACGAGCTACGCTTCTCCGGCCATGGCGATCCCCTGGCCGCACTTGTGCTGTGCGGGGCGCATCGGGCTGACAGAGTGATGGTGGCCGGAAAATGGGCCGTGATCGACGGGACGATCCCGGGGCTGGATGTGGCAGACCTCATCCGCCGCCACAGTTCGGCGGCGCGGGCCATGCAGGCCGGATAATAATCAGGCGAAAATTGAAAGAGGGGGCGACCACAAGTGCCGGGTGCTTCTGGCCACCCCCTCCGAACCTGTTCCGGGAGGAGCAGGTGATCTAGGCAATGCAAGAAGCGTGCTACTTGCCCGGCAGCTTGTCGTCGATGCCCTTGACGTAGAAATTCATGCCGAGGATTTGGCCGTCGTCGAGATTGGCGCCGCCCTTGCACTCGACAGGCTTGCCGTCCTGCCCAACGACCGGGCACTTGAACGGATGCAGCTTGCCCGCAGTGATCGCGGCCTGGGCATCCTCGGCGATCTTCTTCACGTCGTCAGGCATGTTGGTGTAGGGCGCCATCGCGAACATGTGGCTGTCGAGGCCGCCCCAGCTGTCCTCCGATTTCCAGGTTCCGTCGAGCTCGGCCTTGACCCGGGCGATGTAGTAGGGACCCCAGGTATCGAGGATCGAGGTCAGCTGGGTCTTCGGCCCGAACTTGATCATCTCGGAATCCTGGCCGAAGGCGAGCTTGCCGCGTTCGCTGGCGATCTGCATTGCCGCCGGCGAATCGGTGTGCTGCATGATGATGTCGGCGCCCTGGTCGATCAGCGCCTTGGCGGCGTCGGCTTCCTTGCCCGGGTCGAACCAGGTATTGGCCCAGATGATCTTGACCTTGATGTTCGGGTTGATGGTCTGCGCAGCGAGGATCGTCGCGTTGATGCCGGAGACGACCTCGGGAATCGGGAACGAGCCGATATAGCCGAGCACGCCGGACTTCGACATCTTGGCCGCGATCAGGCCCTGGATGTAGCGGCCTTGGTACCATTTGGCCGAATAGGTCGACATGTTCGGGTTGCGCTTGTATCCGGTCGCGTGCTCGAAATGCACATTCGGATATTTCTTCGCGACCTTCAGCGTCGGATCCATGTAGCCGAACGAGGTGGTGAAGATCAGCTTGTTGCCGGCGCGGACGAGCTGCTCGATCGAGCGCTCGGCGTCGGGGCCTTCAGGCACGTTTTCGAGAAAAGTGGTCTCGATCTTGTCGCCGAGCTCCTTCACCAGCGCCTGGCGTGCCAGCTCATGCTGATAGGTCCAACCGAGGTCACCGACCGGGCCGAGGTAGATAAATCCGACTTTCAGCTTGTCGGCGGCGGAGGCTGCACTGACGCTCCCGGCAAGCAAAAGCCCGGCAGCCAGCGCAAGAAGTGATTTCCTCATCATCAATCTCCAAACATCAGGGGAAAGCCACGATCCCCAACGTGCGCGCCCCATCGCGCACGCCGCGGAAATGAAACGCTAGCGGTCGGGCACGAACACGGTGCCAAGCGCAGCCGGTGCGGTCGATCCGCCCGTGCGCGCACGGGAGAGCAGGACCAGGACGATGACCGTCGCAAGGTAAGGCAGCGCCGACATGAGCTGCGAGGGAATGCCGACGCCCCAGCCCTGCGCGTGCAGCTGCAGGATCGTCACCGCGCCGAACAGATACGCGCCGACCACGAGGCGGCCCGGCCGCCAGGACGAGAACACCACCAGCGCCAGTGCGATCCAGCCGCGACCTGCGGTCATGCCCGGAATGAAGAACGGCGTATAGGCGAGCGGCAGATAAGCGCCGGCAAGTCCGGCGCAGGCGCCGCCGAACATCACGGCGAAGGTCCGGATCCGCAGCACGGGGTAGCCGAGTGCATGCGCAGACACGTGGTTGTCGCCGCAGGCGCGCAGGATCAATCCTGGCCGCGTGCGGTACAGGAACCCCCAGACGCCGGCGACCAGTGCCAGCGAAAAATAGACGAAGGCGTCCTCGCCGAACAGCACGCGGCCGATCAGTGGGATGTCCGTGAGGCCGAGAATGTAAAGATGCGCTGCCGGCGTGATGCGCTCGCCGACGAAACCGGCGCCGATCAGGCCGGAGAGTCCGACGCCCAGGATGGTCAGCGCCAGCCCTGTCGCAACCTGGTTGACGGCAAGTCCGAGCGCCATCAACGCGAAGACCAGCGACATCAACGAGCCGGCGACGATGCCGAACAGCGCGCCGATAAAGATCGAGCCGGTCAGCCACGCACCCGCAAAGCCACATGCGGCGCCGACGATCATCATGCCCTCGACGCCGAGATTGAGCACGCCGGAACGCTCGGTCACGAGCTCGCCGGTCGCCGCGATCAGGAGCGGCGTCGAGGCGGCGAGCACTGCGAGAATGATGGCTTCAATGAGTTCCACGAGCCACCTGTCGGTTCGGGAAGACCAGCTTGAAGCGATAGAGAATGAGGGAATCGCAGGCGAGCACGTAGAACAGCAGGATGCCTTGAAAAACCTTGGTGACGTCCAACGGGATCTTCATCGCGATCTGCGCCTGCTCGCCGCCGATAAAGGTCAACGCGAGAAAAAGGCCTGCAATTAATATTCCAAGGGGGTTCAACCGGCCGAGAAAGGCGACGATGATCGCCGTAAAACCGTAACCCGGCGAGATGCCGGGCTGCAGATGCCCGACCGGACCCGCGACCTCGATGATGCCGGCGAGGCCTGCCAGCGCGCCCGAGACGGCGAAGGTCAGGATGATCAGCTGGTTGGAATTGAAGCCGCCGAACCGCGCGGCACGAGGCGCCGCACCGACCACGCGAATCTCGAATCCCTTGATGGTGCGCCCGAGCAGGATCGCCGCGCCAGCGACGACGAGCAGGGCGATGATCGAGCCGAGATGCAGCCGGCCGCCCTCGATCAGCAACGGCACCGTTGCGACCGGATCGAACTCGGCCGTGGTCGGGAAGTTGAAGCCGTGCGGATCGCGCCAGGGGCCGCGCACGAGATAGTCGAGGAAGAGATCGGCGACGTACACCAGCATCAGGCTGGTCAGGATTTCGCTGGCGCCGAACTTCACCTTGCAGATTGCCGGGATCAGTGCGTAGAGCGCGCCTGCGGCGGCGGCGAGCACGAGCATGACCGGCAGCACCCAGACGCCGGCGTCGGTGCCCTGCGTCTTCACCGCAATCCAGCTTCCGGCGACTGCACCGATCAGGAACTGCCCTTCGGCGCCGATGTTCCAGGCATTCGCGAGATAGCAGAGCGACAGTCCGATCGCGATCATCACCAGCGGTGTCGCCTTCACCGCGATTTCCTGGAGCGAATAGCCGTCGGTCAAAGGGGCGATGAAATAGGCGTGCAGGGCGAGCAGCGGATTCTTGCCGAGGATCGCGAACAGGATGACCATGGTCACGATCGTGAGGCCGATCGCGATCAGCGGAGAGATCAGCGCGATCGTGTTGGAGCGTTCGGCGCGCTTCTCAAGCACCAACTGCATGCGCGGCCTCCCTCGGCTCCAGCGTGCTGCCGCCCATCAACAGGCCGAGTTTTTCGCGCGTCGCCTCGCTGGCGGCGAGCGGTGCGGATAGATGGCCATGGAACATCACGGCGATGCGGTCGGCGATTTCCGCGAGCTCGTCGAGGTCCTGGCTGGTCACGAGTACGGCGGCGCCTGCGGTTGCGAGATCAAGCAGTGCCTGGCGGATGACGGCGGCAGCGCCGGCGTCGACGCCCCAGGTCGGTTGGCTCACCACCAGCACCGCGGGATTGCGCAGGATCTCGCGTCCCACGATGAATTTCTGCAAATTGCCGCCGGAGAGGGATGCTGCTTCCGGATCGCGCTTGGCCTTGCGGACGTCGAACGTCTCGGTTGCGCGGTCGACCGTCTTCAGAGTGGCCGCAGTATCGATGAAGCCGTGATGGACCATGCCGCTGGCGGCGTGCCCGGTGAGCAGCGCATTCTCCGAAAGCTTCATGCGCGGCGCGGTGCCGTGGCCGAGCCGCTCCTCTGGAACGAAGGCCGCCCCGAGCTTGCGGCGCTGCGTGATCGAGAGATGGCCGGCGGCAAGGCCTTCGATTACGATCGTGCCGGGATCCTTCGACAGGCGTTCGCCGGACAGCGCGGCGAACAATTCGTCCTGGCCGTTGCCGGCGACCCCGGCGATGCCGAGGATCTCGCCGCCTTTTAGCTCGAACGAGATGTGCTCAAGGCGCACGCCATGCGCCTCGCCGGGGGCGAGCGAGAGTTCGTTGACGACGAGGCGCGGCACGGTCGTCTGCCGGCCTGCGGTCGCCTTCACCTCCTTGATCTCGCCGCCGACCATCATGCGCGCGAGTGAAGCGGCGGTTTCAAGCCTGGGATTGCAGGTCTCCACCTTCTTGCCGCCGCGCAGGATCGTTGCCGTGTCGCACAGGCGCTTCACCTCCTCGAGCTTGTGGCTGATGTAGAGGATGGCGCGACCTTCGGCCTTGAGCCGCTCCAGCACGACGAAGAGCTGGTCGGCTTCCTGTGGCGTCAGCACCGCGGTGGGTTCGTCAAGGATCAGGAATTGCGGATCCTGCATCAGCGCGCGCACGATCTCGATGCGCTGGCGCTCGCCGACCGACAATTGCCAGACCTCGCGTTTGGGATCGAGCGGCAATCCATAAGTCTTCGACACCTGCTCAAGCCGCGCCGACATGTCCTTGAAGGATTCTCTCCCGTCGAGGCCGAGCGCGACGTTCTCCGCGACAGTGAGATTGTCGAACAATGAGAAGTGCTGGAACACCATGCCAATGCCGCGGCTGCGCGCCTCCGAGGGACCGGACAGCATGATCGGCTGGCCCCGCCAGAAAATCTGGCCGGCGCTGGGCTGGATCAGCCCGTAGATCGCCTTGACCAGCGTCGACTTGCCGGCGCCGTTCTCGCCCAGCAACGCATGGATTTCCGTTGGCCAGATATCGATGTCGATGGCATCGTTGGCGAGGAAATCGCCATAGCGCTTGGTGAGCCCGACCGTCCTGAGGAGCGGGGACTCGCCGGAATGCAGGCTGTTAGCCGTGGGATCCAACATTCGCTGATGCGCTTGCATGGGGTGAAGTGCCTCAATACTGGGCTAGTTTGAACCGCTGCGTAAGGTGTGAAAAAGCGTCATCCCTTGCTCAACGCTTCGGCAGGCAGGTGGTGTCGGCGAGTCGCAGCTCTCGCCTGCGGCGATCGTCTTCAGATATCTTCCGAGATGACGCCTGTTGCAAATTTGTGACGGCTCAAGCCAAATCGGAACCCGCTATGCAGACTTGGCGTGAAGTTAAGCAGAGACGCGCCATCACGCGTATGCATTTGCGAACACTGCGACAGTAGCTCCCGCCCATTCTGTCTGCCTCGTCCGCTCGACATGAAAAGGCGAGCGAAATCAAATGGGAATATCCGGCAATGGCCGCTCTCGCCTGGCCGCGCGGCGGTGAGGTTGGCGTTCAAATCGGCCGGTGAAACGCAGTGCCCTGTGCAAACAAGCGGCATGCCTTGAAATAAGTTGAGGCTTCTCACTCCGGGAGATCGGCGCAAGTGTCGCACCCAAGGGACGTTCGTTTTTACGTGTCCAAACTTGGGGGTATTCAGGATGTCGTTTCGTTTCAAGGCAATTGCAGCAGGCGCGCTGTCACTTGCCACGCTCGCTACCGGTGGCCTGGCTCAGGCGGCGGATCTGCCGGTCAAGGCTGCCAAGAAGGCGGCGGACCTTCCGTTCTTCCTGGTAATCGACGACCGCGTCACCTTCTCCTACATCTTCAATGCCTCGCAGCCCGGTGCGTTCACCAACACCAACGGCGTGATCAACGCCAAGACGACGAAGCAGGTCTACTCCTTCACCCACTTCGATGCCTGGACTTACGGCACCAACTTCTTCACCATCTCGATGTTCAAGTCGGACCACAACGATCCGGCAGGCCCGTGTACTGCCACAGGCGTGGTTGTGTCGCCGGCTGCAGGCTTCGCAGCGACGCCGACGAGCTGTGCCGGCGCGACGGAGATCTACGGCCTTTTCCGCTCAACCTTCGGCTGGAACGAAATCTTCAACACCAAGGCCTTCACGCAGGGGCCGCTGCATAACATCTCGTTCGAGGTTGGCATGGATGCCAACACAGAGAACCGGTATTTCGGCGCCGCCAAACGCGACGTTGTCGCCGGTCTGCAGTTCGCCTTCGACCTTCCCTATAAGGGCTACTTCAACGTAGCGCCGCTGGTGTATTGGGAGTTCGCCAACCACAACTCCTTCTCGCAGTGCGGCGCCGGTTGGTCCGCTCCGTGTATTGCCGACGGCAACACGTCGTTCAAGCCGACCTGGGCGATCGAAACCAACTACTATATGGACCTCGGCTTCCTGCCGCAGAACATGCAGTATTTCTCGATCAGCGGTCGCGCGGCGTGGTACGGCAAGAAGGGCACTGACACCGAGCCGCTTCCCGCCAGCGTTGCCAACAACGTCTATCCGACCAAGGTCGAGTTCAATTCCGAGCCGATCCGCCTGACCCTCGATGCCTCGAAGGCGATTTGGGGTGATAAGTACTCGCACTTCGTCGACGTCTGGGTCGCCTATCGCTACTGGCAGAACAAGTTCGGCCTCGATCACAACAATGCCTTTGCTTGCACCACCTTCGTCGGTGGTACGAAGGTGAGCACCGGATCCTGCACCGAGTCCTCGCTCTACTCCGGTATCACTGTGAAGTTCTAGCCACCTGACATTCTTCAGGTGAACGACGATGGCGCCGCGTCAAACCTCCGCGGCGTCATCTTCGTTTGGGGGATGGGCTGGGTACCGTCAGGCGGCCCTTCGGTGAGTGCGGGGCAAGGCCCGCTTGGCGCCGTCTACTTCGTCCACACGCCGTCGTGCAGGGCTTCGGCCTCGTCTTCGAGCAGCGGCCCCGCAACCTCTGTCGGCCGCTGGCCGCTGGTAAAGACCTCGCGGCAGGGCAGGTCGAGTGTCGGGTTCTCCGGATGATCGCCGGTAATGCCGCGCAGGCGGTGCTCGCTGAGCCCGTAAACGACACGGCCGATGCCGGCCCAGTAGATCGCGCCGGCGCACATCGCGCAGGGCTCGGCGGAGGAATAGAGCGTGGCCCTCGCCAACACCTCGCGGTCGAGCGTGCGGCAGGCCTGCGTGGCCGCGAGGCGCTCGGCATGCGCGGTGCCGTCGTGATCCGGCATGTAGCCGTTCTCGGCTTCGATCAGGACCTTGCCCTCGGCATCGACGACGATGCAGCCGAAGGGATGGTTGCCGTGTGTGAGGGAACGGCGGGCGACCGCAAAGGAAAGGCGGAGGAAGTGCTCGTCGCGCCCGGATCCGCCGCTCATCGCTATTCCCCGGTCAATGCCCCGCCATATGCCGGCCGACCACGGTGAGATCGGCTTCGCTGGTCCGTGCTTCATACACGAATTCGCCGTGGAACATCACCACCAGCCGATCGGAGAGTTCAAGGAGTTCGTCGAGGTCCTCGCTGACCAGCAGCACCGCGGCGCCGCGGTTGCGCGCAGCCATGATCTCGGCATGGATTTGCGCCACCGCAGCGAAATCGAGCCCGAAGCAGGGATTGGCTGCGATCAGCACCTCGACGTCGCCGCCGAGCTCGCGGGCCAGCACGGCGCGCTGGACGTTGCCGCCCGACAGCGCCGAGATTGGCGTGTCGGGCGTGCGGGTCTTGATCTTGTACTGCGCGATCTTCTTCCTGGCATCGACGCGGAAGGCGCCGTGGTTGAGCCACCAGCCGAGGCTTGCGAAGGGCGCGCGGTCGAACTCGCGGAAGGCGATGTTGTCGGCGACGCTCATGCCGCCGACACAGGCGTTCTTCAGCGGCTCCTCCGGCAGGAGCGACATATTGTGCCGCCGCATCTCCTCGCGGCTGGCATGATAGGGATCGCCTGCGACGCGGATCTCGCCGCTCTCGGCTGCGCGCTGCCCCGCCAGCACCTCGACGAGCTGGCGCTGGCCGTTGCCGGAGACGCCGGCGATGCCGACGATCTCGCCGGCACGGACCGTGAGGGAGACGTCATGCACGGCGATGGCGCCGGCGTCGTCGAGCGCGCGCATCTTCGCCAGTTCAAGCCTCGCCTTGCCGGCTTCTCCGGTGCGCGGCGGCTGCACCGTCAGCTCCTCGGCGCCGATCATGGTGCGCGCCATCGCGTCCGGCGTCAGTTCGGAAACCTTGCCGGCGCCGGCGAGCTTGCCGCGGCGCAGGATCGTGACGTCGTCGGCGAAGGCCATGACCTCGCGGAACTTGTGCGTGATCATCAGGATGGTCAGCTCGCCCTTGACGACCATGTCGCGGAGCATGCCGAGCACTTCGTCGGCTTCCGCCGGGGTCAGCACCGAAGTCGGCTCGTCCAGAATCAGGAAGCGGCGCTTCAGGTAGAGCTGCTTGAGGATCTCGCACTTCTGCCGTTCGCCCGCGGAGATGTCGGAGACTTTTGAGCTGAGCGGTACCTTGAACGGCATGCGCGCGAGAAAGGCCTCGAGCTCCTTCATCTCTTTCGGCCAGTTCACGACAGCCGGCACGTCATCGCGCGCCAGCACCAGATTTTCGGCCACTGTCATCGCCGGCACCAGGGTGAAATGCTGGTAGACCATGCCGAGGCCGAGGGCGTGGGCGTCCTTCGGATTGCCGATCGCCTGCTCGCGGCCCCCGACGAGGATGTCGCCCTCGGTGGCGTGATAGTAACCCATGATGCATTTGACGAGGGTCGACTTGCCGGCGCCGTTCTCGCCGAGCAACGCGTGGAACGAACCCGGCCGCACTTTCAGCGCGACATTGTCCAGCGCCAGGAAATCACCGAAGCGCATGGTCATGGCGATCGCATCGACGCCGAAGGCGCCCGATGGTGGAGGCGTTTCGCCGACGATCACGAAATCGCTCCGATGAAGGCGTCGGAGGTCGAGACCGCACCGAACACGCCACCCTGCATCTTGATCATCTTCAGCGCGTGGTCGTGGTTGCTCCTGTCGGTCGCGCCGCAGCAGTCATGTAACAGCACGCATTCGAAGCCGCGGTCGTTGGCCTCACGCATGGTGGTGTGAACGCAAACGTCGGTGGTGATCCCAGCGAGCACGATGTTCTCGATACCGCGCACGCGCAGAATCAACTCCAGATCGGTGGCGCAGAACGAGCCCTTGCCGGGCTTGTCGATGATGGGTTCGCCGGGCAGCGGCGCGAGCTCCGGGATGATGTCCCACCCGGGCTCGCCGCGCACCAGGATGCGGCCACACGGGCCGGGATCGCCGATGCCGGCGCCGATCTGCCGGGAACGCCAGCGCTTGTTGGCAGGCAAATCCGACAGATCGGGACGGTGGCCTTCGCGGGTATGGATGATGTGAAAGCCTTGGGCGCGCATAGCCGTCAGCAATTTCTTGATCGGCTCGATCGGCGCCCGTGTCAGTGAGAGGTCATAGCCCATCTTGTCGACATAGCCGCCGACGCCGCAGAAATCGGTCTGCATGTCGATGATGATGAGCGCGGTATTTTCGGGACGGAGATCGCCGTTATAGGGCCAGGCATAGGGCTCGGACTTGATGGTGCGCTCGGGCATGATCTGGCTCTCTAGCGGGTGATCGACAATTCGGCCGGGGCGCCGGTCAGCGTGCGTTTCGGCGAGCAGGTGATGATCATGATCGCCAGCGTCAGGATGTAGGGTGCGGCGTTGAAGAGATGGTAGCCGGAGGTGACGCCGACCGATTGCAGCGCCGGGCCCAGCGCCGCGGCGCCGCCAAAGGCGAGCGAGGCCCACAGACACAGCAATGGGTCCCAGCGCGCGAAGATCACGAGCGCCACGGCCGTGATGCCCTGGCCCGACGACAGGCCCTCGTTCCAGCTTCCGGGATAGAACAGCGACAGGAACGAACCACCGATGCCGGCGAGGAAGCCGCCGACCATGGTCGCGCGCAGGCGGATTAGCAGCACCGAGTGGCCCATCGCACGCGCGGCGTCCGAACTCTCGCCGGCGGTGCGGATCAAGAGGCCCCAGCGCGTGGTCCGGAAGGCCCAGTAGAGAATTGGCGCGAGCGCGACGCCGATCAGGAAGAGCACGTTGACCCGTAGGGCCGCGCGCACCTGCGGAATGTCGCTCCACCAGCCGAAATCAATCGCGGGCAGCCGAGGTGCTGTCGGCTCGATCAACGGTTTGCCGAGGTAGAAAGCTAGGCCGGTGCCGAACAACATCAGCGCGATGCCGACCGCGACGTCGTTGACGCGCGGCAGGGAGCAGATGCCAGCATGCAGCGCACCCAGAAGCGCGCCGGTGATGCCAGCGGCGAGCACGCCGAGCCACGGCGATCCCGTGAGGTAGGAAATGCCGTAGGCGCTCATCGCGCCCATCACCAGCGTGCCTTCGAGGCCGAGATTGATGCGGCCGGAGCGCTCGGTGATACATTCGCCCAGGCTCACGAACAGGAACGGTGTCGAGACACGAATGGCGCCGCCGAGCACGGCGAGCGGGACCGTCCAGAGTCCGATCGAGCCGTCTGCCATCTCAGGACTTTCCCTTCAGAAACCCGATGCGGCCGTAGAGCGCATCGCTGGCCAGCACGAAGACGAAGATGATGCCTTGCAGCACCAGCACGGATGCATCCGGCAATCCAAGGCGGCGCTGCAACAGCCCGCCGCTGGCGCTGATACCACCGAGCAGGATCGCGACGGGGATAATGGCGAGCGGATTTTGCCGCGCCAGGAAGGCGACGAGAATCCCTGTGAAGCCGTAGCCTGCGGCGAGGTTGGCATTGGTGCGCCCCTGCACGGCGGCGACCTCGACCATGCCGGCAAGGCCAGCGGCGCCGCCGGCGAGGAAGCAGATGGTCAGGATCAGCTTGCTGACATTGAGGCCGACGATCTTCGCAGCCCGGATGTTGCCGCCGGCAACGCGCGCGGCGAAGCCAAACACGGTGTGATAGATCAGGATATAGGCGGCGATCGCGGCGATCAGGCCGAACACGAGACCCCAATGCACGTCGGTGCCGGGAATCGATCCGATCATGTTGGCCGCGCCGATCTCGCGGGTCGACGGCTTGTTGAGGCTCGAGGGGTCGCGCATCACGCCTTCGACAAGATGGTTGAGGACCGCGAGCGCGATGTAGACGAGCAGCAGGCTTGAGATCGTTTCGTTGACGCCGCGATATTGCCGAAGCGCGCCCGAAAGCATGACCCACAGGCCGCCGCCGATCACGCCGGCGATGACCATGGCGATCTGCACGATGAGCGGCGGCATGCCCTGAAGCACCAGTGCCGCGCTGGTTGCCGACAGCGCGCCGATTAGGAGTGCGCCTTCGCCGCCGATAATGACCATGCCGAGCTGCGCCGGCAGCGCCGTGCAGAGTGCGGTAAGGATCAACGGCGCCGCGCGCGTCAGCGTGTTCTGCCACGAGAACCAGGTGCCGAACGCGCCGTAGTACATGTAGAAATAGAGGTCGAGCGGGCTCTTGCCGAACATTGCGACGAAAATGCCGAAGACGCCGAGCGCGCCGGCCAGCGCCGCGCCCGGGATCAGGATATATTCGATTGCTCCGCCGTGACGTTGGAGGAATCCCGGATCGGCGGCCGGGGCAACCGTCCCGACCGCATCAACAGGATCCGCAGCTTCCGTCGTCACGAAGTCGCCCCGACCACGCCCTCCACGAGATAGTCCATCTTCTCGAGCTCGGGATCCTTCTGGCCGCGATCGGTGCCGGCCGCGATCACCGTCTTGCCCTTGTTGTCGACCAGGCCTCCCTTGAAGATGGCGTAGCCGTCACCGGACAAGAACTTGGCCTTGACGTCGTCGGCGTGCTTGCGCGCCTCGGCGGAGACCGCTTCGCCATACGGCGAGGTCTTGACGATCTCTTCCTTGAGGCCGCCGCGATAGAAGTTCGGGATGCTCTCGCCGGCGGCGATCATCTTGACGAACTTGGGGTACAGCGCTTCCCAGTTCCACTCGGCGCCCGTGAGATACGCCTTCGGCGCGAGCGGCGACTGGTTGACGTGATAGCCGCACACCATGGCGCCCCGTCGCGCGGCGTTCTCGACCATGGTCTTCGGACCGTCGACATGGCAGGTCAGCACGTCGACGCCTTGGTCGATCAGGCTGTTGGTGGCCTCGGCTTCCTTGACCGGCATCGACCAGTCACCGGTGAAGATGACCTGCGTGGTAGCCTTGGGGTTGGCAAGCCTCGCGCCGAGCGCGAATGCGTTGATGTTGCGCAGCACCTGCGGGATCGGCTTGGCGGCGACGAATCCGAGCTTGCCGCTCTTGGAGCTATAGCCGGCGACGATGCCCGAGATGTACTGAGCTTCATCGATATAGCCGAAATAGCTGCCGGCGTTTTTCGGGTCCTTGTCGCTCCAGAGGCCGCCGCAGTGCTCGAAGTGCAGCTTCGGGAACTTGTTGGCCATCTTGACCATGTGAGGATTGTAGTAACCGAACGAGGTGGGGAAGAGCAGGGTGGCGCCGTCGAGATTGATCATGGACTCGATCGTCTTCTCGACCGCGTCGGTCTCCGGCACCTTCTCTTCTTCCACGACCTTGAGGCCGGGAATCTTTTTCAGCGCCGCCGCGCCCTGGGCATGTGCCTGGTTGTAGCCATAGTCATCGCGCGAGCCGACGTAGATGAATCCGATGGTGGTCTCGGCCGCGAAGGCCGGACGAATGCCCGTCGCCGCACCGAGGGTGAGGGCCGCACCGCCCTGCAACAAATGACGTCGTGAGATCCTGCCAAATTCCATTGCTTGCTCCCCTTGGCGGATGCACCGCCTCATCTCGCGCTGCGCCGGTCTGGCGGAGCCCGGGATAGATTGTCGCAAGCTTCGTGCCAGAGGCTGTCGAGAGAGAATTTCTAGTTAAGTTATTGAAATTAATTTGTTATTTTCTGTGATCCGAGCTTGATCAGGAAAGCAGCAGATGAAATTATAGGCAGTATTTTGTAATTGTATGCAATGTGGTTAAGCAGTCTTAACCGGCTTGGACATGTGCATGACGAGGGCCGGGCGGTCTGCCGGCGACCTCATTCATGCTAACCACGCGCTGATTGGAACGATGTCGGCAGCGTGATTTCGCTGGCACCGAACTTGAATCGATTGCCGCCAGGACCGCCGTCGCCGCGGTCCCAAGAGATGGAAAGCCCGCCGAGATGGCTGCTGGTACCGCCGTTCAGAATGGTTCGCTCGGCGAAGAGATCGTGCGAGGGATCAACGACCTCGCGGCGATCTCGGAAGAAGGCGACAAGCTCACCCGCATCTATCTGACCGGCGAGCTGCGCAAGGCCGCGGACCTCATCCTGAGCTGGATGCGCGATGCCGGCATGAGTGCGCGTCTCGACGCGATCGGCAATGTCTGCGGGCGCTACGAAGGCGAGCGGCCGGGCGCGCCGTGCCTGATGCTCGGCTCGCACTACGACACCGTGCGCGATGCGGGCAAATGGGACGGGCCGTTGGGCGTGATCACGGCGATCGCCTGCGTCGCCGATCTCAACCGCCGCGGCAAGCGCCTGCCGTTCGCGATCGAAATCGTCGGTTTCGCGGATGAGGAAGGGGTGCGCTTTGCCTCGACCCTGCTCGGCAGCCGCGCGGTAGCCGGCACTTTTGACGAAAGCGTCCTGAACACACGCGACAGCGATGGCGTCGCCATGCGCGATGCGCTGGTGCAGTTCGGGCTCGACCCCGATCATATCGGCGCAGCCGCGCGGGCCCGGCGCGAGCTGCTTGCCTATCTCGAGCTGCACATCGAGCAGGGGCCGGTGCTGGAAACGCAAAACCTGCCCGTCGGCGTGGTCACCGCGATCGCGGGCGCGACACGGCTTGCCGCGCGGCTGACCGGCATGGCGGGGCACGCGGGCACGGTGCCGATGTCGCTCCGGCGCGATCCGTTGGCGGGCGCGGCCGAATGCATCGGCGCGATCGAGCAGTTTTGCCGCACCGACGAGGGTGGGCTGGTCGGCACTGTCGGCTACATCCAGGCGAGGCCCGGCGCAACCAACGTCATTCCGGGCGAGGTGTCGTTCACCATCGATATGCGGGCGCCGACCGACATGCACCGGAAGCGCGCGGTCGCCGATGTCGTGAGGCAGATCGAAGCCATCGCAAGGCGCCGTCAACTGTCGCTTCAGCTCGACGTCACCCACGAGAACCGCACCGCGCCCTGCGCGCCCTGGCTCCAGGAGCAGATCGCCCAGGCGATCAAAGCGGAAGGTTTCTCCGTGTTCGAGCTGCCGAGCGGGGCCGGGCATGACGGCATGGCCATGATCGACATTGCCGACGTCGGCATGATCTTCGTTCGCTGCCGCGGCGGCATCAGCCATCACCCCGACGAGCATGTCGAGCTAGCCGATGCCCATGCCGGTGCGCGGGTGTTGCTGCGGGTGATCGAGAATTTTCGGCCGCGGGAGGACCGCACCGGCGCGAGCTGAGTGTCGGGAGTTCACGTCATCGGAGCGAGACGCGAATCAGCCATGCTTGGAATGGTGACCGGCCAGTGCCGGGATCGCCGCAGACCAGGCGAACATGAACAGCGATATTTCCTTGCCGTCACATCGTGAGAACCGATTTTATCAAGGCGCGGCTGCGACCTTTGTCGCCAACGCGCTTCAGGCGGTGAATTTTCTCGGTGATCGATTCCTGAGGCAGTCACATCATCCGTTCACGGCCATCGAGGACCTCTACCGGCACTCGATGGACAGCGCCTTTTCGATGACCGAGGCATTCCTCGTCACGGGGGCGCCGCACGCTTCCGCCTATTACCCCCGCGACTTCGCCTGGTTCTATCCCGACGTCCTCGACCCCGAAACCATCATGGGCCCGCAGGATGCGGTGCGGCGGGCTCGTCTGCTCGAAAAGAGCGTCCGCCTGTTGCTGGAAGCGGTTCGCGCCGACGTCGTCACGACGACCATCGTCCCGGCGGGTCGCGCCCGGTACCTCGGCGTGAACTATTTCTCGCGCCCCTCGGATACGCTGCTCGGCATTCTGGCCGGCCTCCAGCAGATGATCTCTGCCGAGCAAAGAGCGTCATCCTATTTGGCGATGTCGCAATGCGCGCATGCCGGCCGCCTGCTCCTGGCCGAATATGGTGGTGATCTGAAGCGCGCGATCCTCCAGCTCGCAAGCGAGCTCGAACCTTTCAATGATGATGGCTCCACGTATTTGCTGTGCGATGCCAGTGCTCCGCGCTCCGCGGCAACCGACACGCGCGCCGAGCGCAGGCGTTTCGTCACCAATGCCTGCGTCTACACGACGTTCGTGTGGGGCGTGCGGCTCGGAATCGTCGACGAGAACGAGCTGAAGCGGCGGCTCGGACGCGATCTGGCGCAGTACAAGAGGGACCTGCTCCGCCTGTTCGGCAAGGGCGGCTATATCAGGCATTCCCTGGACGGCCCCGCGGGCTCGCCGGTATTCTCGGTCGCGTTAGATTTCGTCAGCGTGCATCGCGGCTTCTGGGATCTGAACGAGGCAAGCGAGCGCGCACTGTTCGCGGCCACGGCGGATCTGATCATTGCGGAGCCGCGCTTTCGCATCCCCACCACGTTCCACTTCCTGGTGTCGGCGGATAATCCGCGCAATAAGATGATCCACAAGATCGCGGCTCCCGCCTACCAGGGACGTTCCTCCTGGCCGACGTTCAACGTCGAGTTCGCGGATCGCATGCTGGACTATGACGAATTCTCGGGGAGCGATACCTACCGCGCCTGCGCGCAAGGAATATTGAAGGACATCCGCACCGCGACCGAAGTCCACGGCGGCTATCAGGAACTGATCTCGGAGCAGGGCCTGAAATATCGTACGTGGGCCTACAAGGGCGCCGTGGCCCACTCCTGGTTTCCGCGTTTCCTATCCGTCTGGAGGAGGGCGTATGGAACGCCGCTCCTCCAGTGGAATGACTGAACGGCGGTCGTTACCCCGCCGTCACGTCCACAACCTCACCACCGTCGAGGACCTTGGCCGCCTTGGCGCGGTCGAGGTCGCCTTCCCAGGCGGCCACCACCACGGTCGCAACGCAATTGCCGGTGAGGTTGCCGACCGCGCGGGCCATGCCGATGAACCAGTCGACCGACAAGACCAGCACGAGGCCGATCGCAGGGATGCTCGGCACCGCATTCAGCGTCGCTGCCAGAATCACGATCGCAGAGCCCGGCACGCCATGCGCTCCCTTCGAGGTGATCAGGGAGACGCCGAGCACCAGCAACAGATCGCCGAAGGACAGCGGCGTGTTGGTCGCCTGCGCGATGAAGACGACCGCGAGCGTGAGGTAGATCGAGAAGGCGTCGAGGTTGAAGGAATAGCCGGTCGGAATGACGAGGCCGACGACGGAATCCTTCACGCCCATCCGCTCCAGCTTCTTCATGATCTGCGGCAGCACGGCGTCGGACGAGGCGGTCGCGAGCACGATCGTCAACTCCTCGCGCAGGTAGGCGAGGAATTTGAGAATGTTGATGCCGGCAAGCGCCATGACGCCGCCGAGCACGCCCAGCACGAAGATGCCGACCGAGACGTAGAACAGCGCCACCAGTGAGACGAGCTGCTTGAGCGAGCCGACGCCGTATTTGCCGACGGTGTAGGCGACTGCGCCGAGCACGCCAAGTGGAGCAACGCGGACGATAAGCCCCATGACGCGGAACAGCACGGTCGAGGCGGCATCGATCATCGACGTGACGAGCTTGCCCTTCTCGCCGCCGACCAGTGCGAGGCCTACGCCGAACAGCACGGCGAAAAACAGTACCTGGAGCACGTCGTTGCGCGACAACGCGTCGAACGAGGTGCTCGGGATCACGTTGAGGAGGAAGGAGCCGATGCCGCCGCCCTGAAGCTTGTGGGCGTTATCGGCATAGCTATTGAGCGCCTTGGCGTCCAGCGTCGAGGGGTCGATGTTCATGCCATGGCCGGGGCCGAAAGTGTAGGCCAGGATGAGACCTACCACGAGCGCGACTGTGGTCATCACCTCGAAATAGACCAGCGCTTTGACGCCGACCCGTCCGACCTTCTTGAGGTCGCCCGCGCCGGCAATGCCGTGCACGACGACGCAGAACACGATCGGCGCCACGATCATCGAAATCAGCTTCAGGAAGGCGTCGCTGAGAATCTTGAGGGAGATGGCAAAATCCGGCACGGCCACGCCGAGGATAATACCGAGGATCAGCGCGGCCAGGACCTGGACGAACAGCGATGTGTAGAGCGGTTTTGGCTCGGCGGCCGGGGCCGCGGCAATGGTCGACATGGTGACTCCCCCGTTTTGACGACGTCTCGATCGTCTAAAGGAGCAACTAGCGTGCCAGATTGTCGCGGTGTTCGCTGAGGAGGAGGTCTATTCGGCCTTCTTGCGGTGCGACCGGGCATCCGCGTCGGCACGGGGAAACCGTTCCAGAAGCCGACGGTCACGTGGACAGGAGATTTGCGGTCCTACTGTCACGTTCCGCACGCGCGTGGCCGCGTCACGCCGCGAGATCCAGCAGCCGACACGATCCGCGTACCAGCACCTTGCGTCCATTCGGCGTCATGACCGGCACGCCGTCGCGGACGACGACAAGACCAAGCTTGACGAGGCCCTCGATGAGATAAGGCTTCGAAAGGCGACCGTTCGACACCGGGTTGCGAAGCGCCTTCAGAACCTCCCATTGGTCCGGCGCAAGATCGAAGTCGCTGTCGTTGCTCATGTTGCCTCAAGCCACATTGCCGGTCGTGCGCCTCTGTTAGAGGCGCTGCATGAAGACCGTGCGACGACAATGAGTCGGGAATTCGGTGAGGCGTTTAGAACTTCTCTTCACAAATTGCTGCACGCCATTGCGCCACAAGAGTTAAGTCCGCCCGATCACGGGGACCATCCGGAGCCTCGATCACATATTGATGATGTGGGCTTGATGTTGGTCCGCGAACTACCGCACTGCATGGGAAGCGCTGCTGTCCCATTCTGCGTCGCAATATGCACAGAAATCATGAGACGAAGGGTTCGAGATTCTGTTACGCTGATTCGCGGGGAATGGCTTCACACGGCAGGAGTGGAGTGCATGAACAGGCTGGTCGAAATTCGCAGTCAGGAATCCTTGTGCCGGGAGCGCGCCGCGCTTGATTTCGAGCGCCGGGTTTTCTGGCTTGCGCAAGCTCAGGAATGGGAGCAGCGCGCGCTTGACGAGATCGCCTATCATTTCCGGGAGTGCAATGTGGCTCAGACGGAGCTGGTGCGAAACTGACGTCGGCTGTGGTAAGGCCTACTGATAAGTCGCCACAATATCGGACACCGCGCGCTCGAGCTGCTGCGCGGTGGCGCACTGGCGCACCACGCTGCAGAAGGTCGCATAGCGCGGCATCTCGGAATCGCCAAAACCCCAGGCGAGACGTCCCTCGGGATTGAGCCACACCAGTCGCTTCGAGCGCTCGGAGATACGGCGCAGGATGTCGGCGCGCGGATCGAGATTGTTGCTACGGGCATCGCCTAGCACGATCACCGTGGTCTGTGGCGTCAGCGCACTCATGAACTCCTTCTCGAAATCGGCCAGCGACGAGCCGTAGTCGGAGGAGCCGAAGCCGACCTTGGACATGATCTCGGCCATCGCTTCTTCCGGCGATTTCTTCTCGAGGATGTCGCTGACTTCGATCAGATGCGAGGAGAAGGCGAAGGAATGGACGTCGTCGACGACCTCGTGCAGCGAGTGGATCAGGAGCAGGAAGAAATCCGAGACCTGTGCGACCGACCCCGAGACGTCGCAGAGTGCTACGATCTTCGGCCGGTCGCGATGCTTGCGCTTCCAGGCCGTGAGAAAGGGGATGCCGCCCCAGGCGGCATTGCGGCGCAGCGTGCGGCGGACGTCGAGATGACCGCGCCGTTGGCGCTTGCGTGGTTTCGAATAGCGCTCGCGCAGGCGCCGTGCGATCTGGCGGATGAGAGCGCGCATCTCCGCGACATGGCGCCGCTCGATGCGGGCAAGCGGCGCGTTGCGCAAAATCTCATTGCGGAGGTTCTCGGCCTCCTCGCGGGCATAGAGCGCAAGCCCCTGCGCGACGGTGTCGCGAACGGCTTCGCGCAAGCCATCGAGCGCGGCGCGCAGCCGCTCGGCCAGTGCCGGATTGGTCGCGGTCAGCTCGTCGAGATCGTCGCGCAGCCGCTGGAGCCCCATGGCGTCGAGGATGCGGCTGGAGAAGATGCCGCGCTGAGTGGAGTAGCGGATGTCGGACAGGGAGGCCGCCCCTGAGGCGCTGGCGATCGCGGCGGTGATCGCGTTGCGATCCTGAGACAGCAGCATCTGCGCGAGGGGACCCAATTCTGCGGGAGGCGAACCGCCGCTCGCATCGCTGGCCTCGTCAGACGACGGAGATTGATCCGCGTTCTCCGAAACATCGTTGCTGTCGGCTTCAGGCTGTTCCTGCCGCGGCTCCGGCTGGCTGAAGAACAGATCGAAACAGTCACCGAGCGCGAGCTTTTCGTCCTGCGACTTGGCGAGCGTCAGAAGGAGCGCATCGCGCAGGATGGTCCGGTCGGAAACGCCGACCTGTGCGACCGCGCGCATCGCATCGATGCTTTCGGCAGGCGAGACATGGACGCCGGCGCCCCGTGCCGCACGGAAGAAACGATGGATATTCTCGCGCATCGGCGTCAACCGAAGACGTTGGATCGTGCTGCCTTGGCAATGAAGGTCGTAATCTGAGGCTGAGCCGCCTCGATGTCGGCCTCGTATTTCAGGAGCACGTTGAGCGTGTCCTTGACGATCTCGGTGTCGAGCTCCGAGGCCTGCAAGAGCACCAGCACGCGGGCCCAGTCGATGGTCTCGCTGACCGAAGGCAGCTTCTTCAGGTCCAGCGAGCGGATTTCGTGGATGAAGCCGACCATCTGCCGCCGCAGCGTCTGCGAAATACCGGGGACGCGGCTCTCGACGATGCGCTCCTCGAGCCGTTGCTCGGGGAAGCCGATGTGCAGATGCAGGCAGCGCCGCTTCAGGGCGTCGCCGAGATCGCGCTCGCTGTTGGAGGTGAGGATCACCGTTGGCGGCGTGATCGCGGAGACGGTGCCGAGTTCGGGGATCGTGACCTGGAAGTCGGAGAGAATTTCCAGCAGCAGCGATTCGAACTCCGCATCCGACTTGTCGATCTCGTCGATCAGGAGCACGCAGCCGCCCGGCTGCTCCAGCGCTTGCAGCAGCGGGCGCGGCTCGACGAACTCCTTGGAGAAGAACACGTCACCGAAATCGTGGAGCTGATTAAGTGCAGCGTGCAAAGTCTGCGCGCCGCCGAGGACTTCGCCAAGCTTGTCCTTGAGGATCTGCGTGTAGAGAAGCTGCTTGGCGTATTTCCATTCATAGAGCGCCTTGGCCTCGTCGAGGCCTTCGTAGCATTGCAGGCGGATCATCTTCAGGCCGCGCCAGGCCGCGATCGCCTTGGCAAGCTCGGTCTTGCCGACGCCCGCGGGTCCTTCGACCAGGATCGGCTTCTCGATCTGTTGCGACAAATAGACGGCGGTCGCGATCTGCCGGCTCGCGATGTAGCCTTGCGCGGCGAGGCCGCTCTCCACTGCCTCGATCGCTGTCGAGGGCTTCTGTTCAGCCACGAAAAGGCGCTCCCAAAGGTCTTGATTGAGGCTTGTTCTGCCTGCGTTCATGGCAAAGAACAAGCCTCGTTTGGGAGAGGCCAGACCCGCGCGAATGGGCGTTTTTTCCGCTCAACGCAAATAGTCGGGCGGCTACCGGCCGCGCGATCAGTGCCGCAGCAACTCCGGCTTGCGGATCGTCTGTCTGACCTCGGCGCCGCAATCGGCGCATTCGTAGACGAAGTCGATCTTGGCAAGACTCCAATGCGGTTCGACCTCGCGCACATACATTGGAAGGAACCCCATGCATGCAGGGCAAATCACAGGCGCGATTTCGATATCCTGATGATGCTGTACATAAGCTGGCATCTCGGCTCTCCTTCGCAGACGACCTCCAAACCCGCGCGAAGGCTACTGCCGGCCGGCGCAAGGCCGAGATCAACTCTTTCGAACAGAGGCGGAACGGCGGAGGTTTGTCGTTCGCTGTGACATTCTTGTTACGTCTCTGTACTGTGACGGGCGGACCAAATACCTATTTCGAAAGCCCGAGCCGGTATTCGGCTTTACCTCAACGATAAGGGAGCAACGCCCATGACGCATGCCATTCGCTTTCACAGGACTGGTGGTCCGGACGTGCTGGTCTGGGAGGAGGTCAGTGTCGGCAAGCCCGGACCGGGCGAGGCACGAATCCGCCATACCGCCGTCGGTCTCAACTTCGTCGACATCTACAACCGTTCGGGCCTTTACCCGGCGCAACTGCCGAGCGGGCTTGGTAGCGAGGCTGCTGGCGTCGTCGAGGAGGTCGGGCCCGGTGTCACCGATCTGAAGCCGGGCGATCGCGTCGCCTACGGCGCCTCGCCGCTGGGCGCCTATTCCGAGGCGCGGCTGATCCCGGCGGACCGACTGCTGAAGCTGCCGGACGGTGTCGACGACAAGACCGCGGCGGCGATGATGCTGAAGGGGCTCACCACGCAATATCTGATCCGGCAGACCTATCGCGTGAAGGCCGGCGACACCATCCTGCTGCATGCGGCCGCCGGTGGCGTCGGCCTGATTCTCTGCCAGTGGGCCAAGCATCTCGGCGCGACCGTGATCGGCACGGTCAGCAACGACGAGAAGGCCAAGCTCGCAAAGGCGCATGGCTGCGACCATGTCATCATCTATAGCCGCGAGGATTTCGTGAAGCGCGTGGACGAGATCACAGGCGGCAAGAAGGTGCCGGTGGTTTATGACTCCGTCGGCAAGGACACGTTTCTGAAGTCGCTCGACTGCCTCGCGCCGCTGGGCGTCGCCGCGCTGTTCGGTGCGTCCTCCGGCGCCGTCGAGCCGCTCAACCTTGGTCTGCTAGCGCAGAAGGGCTCGCTCTACGTCACCCGGCCGACGCTGTTCACCTACGCCGCCAAGCGTGAGAGCCTGGTCGCGATGGCAGGCGAGCTGTTCGACGTCGTCAAGTCCGGCGCGGTCAAGATCGAGGTGCACCAGACCTATCCACTGAAGGACGCCGCCATGGCGCATGCCGATCTCGCCGCGCGCAAGACCACGGGATCGACCGTCCTCACGGTGTGATCTCCGACCGGGCTGCCGCTTGGGCCTGCGTCACGTCCGCTCGTGCTTACGCAGATCGCGGGCGTGATCGAGGCGGAGAGCCTGTAGGTCGACTTCTTCGGGGCGGATCTCCGGGAGGGCCGCCTCGGCGAGGATCGCCTCGGTCACGTCTTCGACCGAATTCTCCACGATTTCCTGGATGAACGAGATATTCCGATATTCACCTGAGGCGACGCGGGAAATGACCTCGCGCCTGGTGATTTCAGGGTCGACGACCGCCTCGCGGCCGCGGCGCCCATAGTCGATCATCACGACGAAATACTGCATGAAACGATCCTGCCGTGCCCACGGTCGGGCACGGCAGAGTATTTCCGAAAAACGGAATCAAGTCAAGGTGAATTTCGTAAAAACGGAAATTGCAGCCTACTTGCTCCTCTTGCGAGGGCGCGCCGACTTGGCGCGCAGCCGCTCCAGCTGCCCCTTGGGCATCGACAGGCAGATCTCGCCGACCCACTCCAGTTTCACGCCGACGATCTGCTTGGCATTGAAGCTGCTGAGATTGACGACGGAGGGGGATTTGCCCCGCTCGATGGTCTTCAGATAGCGCTCGCCGGTCTTGAGCCGGACCACGGCCTCCTCGCCGTAGAAGCTCGACAGCGGATGGCGCTGGTCCTTGTAGACTACGATTACGTCGCCGCTCTCGTATTTGGGCAGCATCGAATCGCCCACGATCTCGAATGCGATGGTCTCCTCCATGATCGGAAAGGGCAGCGCGATGTCGCCAAGGCCTTCGGGGGGAACCTGCTCATAATCCGGCTCGATCACGGCACCGGCCCCGACCCGGCCCATGATCGGCGCGAGATTGAGCTCGAGATATTCCATGATCGGAATGATTTCCGAAGCCTTCACCAGGCGTTCGCCGCCTAGGATCTCCGAAACTGCGCCGGGGCGTACGCCCATGGCAGCCGCCAGGCCGCCCTTGCTCTTGCCCGTCTTTTCCAGGCCCCGTTCGATCATCGCAGCGTCCAACATGGTGATTCCCTCGACTGTCCATCGTTCCGCCTCTTGTAATCCGAAATTCGGAATTGATGCAATTATGAATATCAGAATTATCGCTTGACTTCGACTTCGGAATACCGGAATGTAGGCCCGCCTCGCGATCGTGCGATCGGAGGAGGCGCATCACAGGACAGCAGCATGGAACCGGGCCATTGGCCGTCGGAGCACTCCGACGCGCTTCGCGACTATCTTCTCAAGGGAATGTCTTATACGGAGATCGGAAGACAGATTAATGCAAGGTTTGGAACGGCTTACACGCGCAATGCGGTGGTCGGCCGCGCCAAGCGGCTCGGACTGATCGTGCAGGTGCGGACGACGAGCCCGTCGATCGTGCCGGTGCTGCCGTCTGGAGCCTGTCTTATCCTCCCGCACCGTCCCGCGTTACTGAACCTGCCTCCGAAATCCGCGATGAAGCCTGCCGCGCAGATCAAATTGCGATGCGTCGGCGTCCAGCCGCGCCTGGTCCCGCTGGTCGAACTCGCTGGCGAGGACTGTCGCTATCCCTATGGCGGCGACAAGGACGGGGAGGAGATTACCTTCTGCGGCCATCCAAGTGAGCCGGGCTCGAGCTATTGCACGCCGCATGCGCGCCTGACGCGCCGCGCCGGAGCTGGCTCCGCGCGCGTCGCCGGCCCGGTCGTGCTGAGGCTGGTCTCCGCCGCCTGATCCGACGACCGCCCGTCCAATCGTCAATTTCGCAAGGAGTACCCGAGTGGCACGTGTCCGACGCAACAGATCCTACAAATTGGCGAATGTCTACGACCGACGCTCACGTGAGATACCGTTCAATGCGGAGGTGGCGGAAGTCGAGGTGGACAATCCGCTGGCGCTCGACCCCGGCGAGAAGATCATGGCCGTGCGATCCATCCGCAGCGATCCGCTCGGCCGGCTGCATGCGCACCATCAGATCGACGAGGCGCAGTATCGCGGGGGGCGCGCCTTCCAGGACGATTGGGAGAAAGCCGAGCGAGGCCTTCAGGCAATCGACCCGACTCGCGAACATGTCGATGGCGCGCGCACGCGCGAGCCGGTCACCGAGAGCCAACGCCAGGCGGTGCTGCGGCTGAACAGGATCGAGCGCGAACTCGGCACCGACGGCGCCGCGCTAGTGCACGACGTGTTGGTGCTGGGCCTGACCATGGACGAGATCGGCCAGCGTCGCGCCGTCCGTACGCAGCGCTGGACCGACTATTTTGCCCGACGTTTTCGGGAATGCCTGGATCGGCTGGCGCTGATCTATGGCTTTGCGACGGAAAAGGGGACACGACGTGCAGGGCAACGCCGATGACAACGGCGCGCCCGCGACCGCGGTCGCGGGCGCGCCAGTCTGCTGCTTAGGGATGCGGCAGGATCTGATAGGTCGTGGTATAGGGCTCCACGCGCAGCGAGGCGTTGGCCAAAAGCCCTATTCTGGCGGTAGGCGCTTGCTGTAACTCGCCGTTCGGACCGCGATGCACGTTGTATTGCCAGACGGTGAGATCGCCCTTCTGTGCCAGAGCATGTGCAACGGCGCTGGCATCGTTGCCGCCGAGCGCCTGAAGCTCCTCCATCGACAATCCGACGACAATTTCGTCCTTGATGGTGACGATCTTGAACAGGTTCATCCTGGTCTCCTGCGCCCATGCGCCTTGTATCGAGAAGGTGAGAAGCGCGACTGCGGCGCCCTTGATGAGATCGCAGCGAGAAAGCATGCCGTCGTCCTTTGGTGCTGGGGCGCCCGAATCGATCAAATGCATCGGCCACGGCGCCCGTGATCTGCGTGATTGTTTCGCCATCGCTTTGTCGTTTGTTCCTCGAAAACGGTTCACGGCCGGAAACAAATGCGGCCCGATGAATCCTGGTGCGAAGAGGCCTGCGCAAGTCCAAGAGCTCGAGTGGGCGGGTTTGGATGAAAATCCAAATGCCATAGTTTGTCTCTTGGTTCAGAAGGCCGCGCTGTGGCTGCCGATCCATGGCGCGAGATCCACGTCTATTTCGTCGACGATACAACCGCTGGCGCCGGACTCAACAATTACGTGTATACGCTGAAGAAGCACTGGTTCGCGTCCACCAACGTCCATTCACATCCGAAACAAGACGAAACGCAGCGTCGATTGACGGCGATCGAGGCTGTATGCTGATCGATGACGCTTCTTGACGCAGGTGGGTGACGGCGGGCCATATTCCTGTTATCCGGAATTGCCGTGGTGCGATGCAGACGAAGCATCGCTGCGCCAACTGTTAGGCTTGCCGGAGGGGTTGTTTCTTGACATAGTTGCAACCTGTTCAGGTGTGCGCGCTTGCACATGAAGCTCGGCGTGCGAACGTACCGGGCTTCCCCCCCCGGCCGAAGGCGCGCCGTCGCCATAGCATCCGGTTGGTTATGGCATCCGGTTGTGGCGTTTGGTTCTTAGTTGGGACCTCGATGTTGGATCACGAAGTCCGATGCTTGTCATAGGTGCGAGATGAAGAACCTCAATTTCGCAGCTGAGCTGCACCTCAAGCTCGGCGCGCCTGCAAGCGGCACTGTCGAAAGCCTGCGGCTGCTCCGCGCGTTTCTGAAGCTCGCGCCCCGGCAGCGTTTCGAGGTCATCAAGCTCGTCGAAGACCTCGCCACCGAAGAAACTCTCCCCGAACACCCCCTGTCCTGAGCCGGCCTGCGCGCCGGCCTTACGCCTTGCCGTTCGTTTCCTCTCAGAGCCGGCCGCCGGGCGACGTCCCCCGGCTGGACGCTGGCAGTCGATCCGGCAAGTGTGGTATTCAGTTCAGAAAACGGGAGGAGTGCGACCATGATCGAACCGAAGCTCGAAGTTCCGGCCGAACTGCGCGACCTGGCCGAGAAGACGATTGACCAGGCGGAAAAGGCATTCGGTATGTTTTTCGAAGCCGCCACCAAATCGATGACGACCGTTCCGGGCGCGGGGGCGGACGTGTCGAAGCAGGCGCTCGCTTTCACCGAGCAGAACATGAAGTCGGCATTCGAGCATGCCCGCAAGCTCGTCCATGCCACCGACCTTCAGGAGGCGATGCGAATCCAATCGGATTTCCTGCGCAGCCAGTTCACCAGTGCCGGAGACCACATGCGCCAGATGACCGGGAGCCTCATGCAGCCGGGCAAGGGCAAGTCCTAATTCTCGGTGTGTTTACGGCGCGTCCACAGATTGGACTTGCACGGCGTGACTATCCGCACTGGGATCGGTCCATGATGGGCCGTCGAATGGACCTTATTCGCCGCCCATCATCCCTTCTGCCGATCCCTGTCGGTTCTCAGGCGGGGGTTTGCATTGTCGCAGGTGTCTTGACCGATCGGCCGCTCTGCTAGCGCAGCGATGCGATGTAGGCCGCGATGTCGCCGGCTTCAGTCCGGCTCAAGGGGAAATTCGGCATCTTCGGGTGCGGATCTAGCAAGAAAAAGGCGAGCCTTTCCGAACTGAAGTCGGGCCTGCGCGCAACGGACGCGAAAGAGGGGACGTCGGCGCTCGCCTGGGTCTGGCCGTTCGCCACGACATGGCAGCTGGCGCACCAGCGCCTCGCAAGATCGGCGCCGTGATCTGCATCGGCGGCGAGAGCGGACAACGTGCCCATGCTCGAGGCCATTGCAACCAGCAGGCAAATTCGTCTCAAATGCCGGTGCATAGAGCAACCCTGTGTGTTGTTGGCTTGCGACGCCGTCCTCATCCGCAACACGAACCCGGAAACTGCGAGAGGTCGATGCGGGCGATGATCGACCGCAGCAGCTTGCGAGCCGAACGATAGAGATGCCGGGCGAATCTCGGCGTCCTTGCCACGGGCAGGCCAAAGCTTGTCCTATCGAGTCTTTTCGTATCAAGGCTTTCGATCGAGTGCGACACGTGCCTCTCCGAGATGGCGAGACCCTTTCTATCGTGGTCGGGTCGCGGCAGCCTTGATCTGCCGCAAAGGGGCCGGACTAATAGTCGCCGGGGTTCATGATCATCGGGCTTCGTGTATCGGCCGGGGCGAGCGCGCTGCTGGCGCTGTCGCGCAGGAAGCGGTCGAGTGTCGCCTGGATCTTTTCTTTGACAGCGTCGGGACCGCGATCGCTCATCTCGGTATGCTGTGCGCCAGTGTGGATAATGTCGATTCCGCGCGCCTTGGCCTCTTCCGGCGTCGGCAGCACGCCGGGATCGGTTACGAAATGCGGATCCTTCGAGCGGAACGACAGGATCTTCATGTTGTCGCTAAGCACGAAAGGCACCCGCAGATTGTCGAGCGTGATCACTTTCGACACCAACTCCGGGTGCTGATGGGCGACATACATCGAAACGTCGCCGCCGTTGGAATGCCCGACGAGCGTGATGTGGTCGTAGTCGGCGTTCTCCTGCCGCCGCTTCAACTCGCCCAAGGTGAAGAGGATGTTGGCCTCGCAGCGGATATAGACCTCGCGCCGGCCGACATATGGCTGGCCGGCCTTGGTCATCAGCGGCGGATCGCTCGGCAGATCCTGCTGGATACTGGCGACAAGATAACCGCGTGCGGCGAGCACGTTGGCGAGGAAGGAATATTCGGTGGCCTTGACGGTATTGCCGTTGCTGATGATGGCGAGCGGGAGCTTCCAGAGGCCGAGATTGGCCTTGGTCTCGTAATCACGCCGCACAGCGATTTCGACCGCAATCGGCCGCTGGCGCGCGGCGTCGAACAGGGTCAAATCCTCATGGCGGATCGCGAACCGGCTGACCACGAAGTACTGGCCGACGCCGAGGACGCAGAGAAACGCCAGAACTGCAAACACCTTTTTCATGGTTCCGTCTCAATCACTTTTGACTGAACATGGCCATTCGGAACTCCCGGATCGAGCGATCGTGAGCAGGTTACGGGATTAAATTTAGGCAAGCTTGTGAGCCACGCCTCGAAAAGGGCCGCATGCCGGGGGCCATAGCGCGAAGGACAAGGGGCTTACAGACAGCCGCCCTTGCCGCGTTCGGAGCAGAGCCGCAGCGCGCTTGACAGGGTAAACAGGAAGCGCGGGCTGCGGCGCTCGTTGTCTGGCGCCCGGTAGCTCAGGGGGACAGCCACGCCGAGATCGGCCTGGAAATCGTCCGGCAGGAAGAACCGCACGCCAGCTCCGGCCGAGGTCAGCGACAGGCCGTCGCTCAGGCGGTAACCGTCGTTCCAGACGGCGCCGGCGTCGCCGAAGGCATAGAGCTGATAGCCGGTCCAGTAGCGGAAATTGAGCTTCTGGTCGAAGCGCAGTTCGAGCGAGCCGGCAAGACCGTTGTCACCGCTGATCTCGGCTGCGCCATAGCCGCGCCCGAAGGCAACGCCGCCGAGATAGAATTGCTGCGAGGTGAACAGCGGCCGTGACGCCGTCTGGCTCGCAGCGGAGAGCTTGAGCGACCAGACGTCGTTGAGCGTCTGGTAGCGCGTGAACCAGAGGTTCAGCACGGAGAAGTTCGATGACGCGCCATCGCGCGACAACAGGTCGTCATCGAAATGCGAGGCACCGAAGATGTCGAGCCCCTGGCGGTAGGTCAGCGTCGCGAAATTGGTGCCGCCGAAATGATCCTGGAGCCGGTACTCGGCGGTCAGGCTCGCGGTCCTAATGTGGTCGTTGTACCAGGGGCCGTAAAGGTCATGCTCGGACACGTTGCTGAAGGTCGTCGCCGCGGTCAGGATCAGCGAGGAGGATTGCGACTGCAATGGGACGATGCCGGCACGCAGCTCGAACGCCTCGGTCGTGGTGATGTCGCTGTTGAGGCGGCGGGCATCGCCCGGTCTGACCGCGCTGTACAGGACCGACCCGCCGAGACGCACGCCGTCGACGCCGACGGGTGCATCGTAGGACAGCCGTGCGAAGCCAAGCTGGCGGGGGTCGTTGGCGATGGTCGACAGGTTGACCGCCAGCGTGTCGCCGGGCGTGAGATAGGAGTTGAACGCGCCGGTCGCGTAGGTCTGCCACGGACCGACTGATGATGAGCCCAGATTGTCCAGACCGAATGAGGAGAAGACGTGCCAGGTCTTCAAATAGACGATGAGGCGGAAGCGGCCGGTTGCACCGCCGATCTCCTCCAGTGCGGTATCGGTGATCCGGACGCCAGGTCTGCCGTTGATGAGAAAGAGCTGGCGTTCCAGCGTTGCCAGACGCGACGGTTGCTCCGCCAGAACCGGCCCAAGCATCGGTCTCACGCCGAACTGCTCGGCGCCGTCGCCTTTCAGCTCCGCCTGCACGATGGCGCCTTCGATCACCTGGATCCGGAGCAGGCCGTCCGCAATATCCTGCGGCGGCACGATCGCACGGCTCAAGTGAAAACCATCGGCACGGTAGAGATCGCTGATCGCGCCGGCGATCGCGGCGAGATCGGCCTGCGAAACCTTCTTGCCGACATAGGGCTGGTAGACCGCGGCGATGCGATCGGGGGAAACGGCCCGGGCTCCGCTGACATCGACGCCGCGCAGCACGAATTGAGGCTTGGTATCGCCGCCGGTGTTGGGCTGGCCGATTGTCGGTAGTCTGACTAGAGGACGCCTCAGCGATTCCCGCTCGGTTTGGTTTTCAAAATATTTCTCTGGTTGGCGCGGATCGAAGCCCGGCTGGTTCGCCTGTTGTGCGAAAGCCTGGGAAATTCCGGCGAAAAAAGGCGCCAACAGCACCATTGTGGTAATGAGATGCCGCTTCCCGACGCGCGTAACGCGCCGGTCCCCGTAGTTTGACGGAGATGTGCCCGAGAAGCGGTAAGGGTTCGTTAGCCACATGATTTTTCATAGTTTTTTATGGTCAATGAACCGTTAACGCGACCACTCCGCTGGTCGCTTCCCGCTAATCTCATGTTGAGTGATTTCGGATACCCCTCAAGGCCGGCTGTAACGCGGACTGAGGATCGTCATGCTGAACAATATTGGAATGCGGTGCGCCTTCGCGGCTGCGCTGATCCTGGGAACGGCTTCCGGCGCATCCGCCGCGGACGATGGCGTCTGGTCGGTCGGCAAAGCCACTGGCGAGGTCTGGGTCGCCACCACCGGCGCGCAGCAGGTGTCCTTGAGCCAGCAGGAGGTACTCAAGCCCGGCGACACCATTCGCACCGGGCGTAACGGGCGCGTGCTGCTCGTCCGTGGCGAGGAAACGATCCTGATCTCTCCCAACTCGGTGGTCGGCTTGCCGACCGAGAGCAAGGAGGGCCTTTCGACCACCATCATCCAGCAGGCAGGTTCGATCCTGCTCGAGGTCGAGAAGCGCAACGTCAAGCATTTCGAGGTCGAGACGCCCTATCTCGCCGCCGTGGTCAAGGGCACCCAGTTCAGCGTCACCGTGAATGCGGGCAGCACCAAGGTCGGCGTGCTCCGCGGCCAGGTCGAGGTCTCCGACTTCAAGACCGGACAGATCGCCCAGGTCCTGCCGGGGCAGGCCGCCACCGTCTTCGAGCATGGCAAGCCCGGCCTCTCTCTGAGCGGCTCTGGAACGTTCAATCCGATCGAGCACGGCAAGCCGCGCGCCTCGAGCATCGAGCGCGTCCCCGTGCCGAAATCGGGCCTGTCGGCCCCGCGCAATGCCGCGAACGGCCGTGCGATCCATGCGCTCGGTCCGATCGACAAGGGCACCAAGGCGGCCGGCGCGCTCAAGCCATCGCAACAGGGGGCCGGAGCTCACGCGTCCAAGGGCGGTGCTGCCAAGTCTGATGCTGCAAAGCCTGGCGTCGTGCGCATCTCGAACTCGCTCGGCGAGGTCAAGCTGAACGTCCACAAGGTCACGCACGGGCTAGCCCACGGAGGCGGTGCCCCCGGACAGGTGCGCAACGCGCACGCCAGCACCGAGACGGTCTGGAGCGACTCGAAAGCGAGCACGACAGCGTCCAACAGCACCGTCCAGACTGCGGTCACGACGAGCAGCGGCGTGACGGCTGGCAGCAGCAGTTCGTCAAATCCCGGCGCCGCGATCGCCGCAGCGGCCGCCAACGGAAACGCTGGTGGCAACGGCAACTCCGGCAACGGCAACTCCGGTAACGGCAATTCCGGCAATGGGAATTCCGGCAACGGCAATGGTAATGGCAACAACGGCGCCACCGGCAACGGCAGGGGCAACAACGGTAACGGCAATGGCAATGGCGGCGGCAACGGCAGCAATGGCCACGGCAATGCCTTTGGCCACAACAAGCACTGAGGCGATTTCCAGGGGATGAGGGGGCGTACCCGCAGAAGCGGGTGCGCGGGAGGATCGGAGTGAAGCGCTATCGTCCGCATATTCTAGTCGTGACCGCACTGGCGATCGTGCTGTCCACGGGGTGGCATGGTGCGCTTCGCAACGCGCTGACCGACCTGCGGTTCACATGGCAATCGCGCCCCGCGAGCGGCAACGTCGTCGTGGTGGCCATCGATGCGCCCTCGATCGACCAGATCGGCGTATGGCCTTGGCCGCGCCGGCTGCACGGCGAATTGTTGCGCAAGCTCGAGGCCGCGGGGGCGCGGGACGTCGCTTTCGACGTCGATTTCAGCTCGCCATCCGATCCGGCCTCCGACGAGGCTTTCGTCAACGCGCTGCGTGAGGCCGGCGGCTCGACCATCCTGCCGTCCTTCAAGCAGCCGACGCCGAATGGCGGCGCAGCTCACATCAATCGCCCCCTGAAGCCGTTCAGCAATCAGTCGTGGCCGGCGCTGGTCAATGTCGCGATCGAATCCGACGGGCTGGTTCGCCGCTATCCATTCGGCGAGAAGCTCGGTGATGCCCTGATGCCGTCAATGGCCGTCGTGCTGGCCGGACAGGACGCCAATCGGCGGCCTCCTTTCCTGATCGATTTCAGCATTCGGGCGGGCTCCGTTCCGAGTGTCTCGTATGTCGACGTGCTCCGCGGCAACACGGCAACTCTCGACAAGCTCAGAGACAAGAAGGTCATCATTGGTGCGACGGCGCTCGAACTGGGCGACCGCTTCAGCGTTCCAAATGGCCGCATCATCTCCGGACCCATCCTCCAGGCGCTGGCAGCGGAATCGATCCTCCAGAGCCGGATGCTGCGCTGGACCTCCGATACCGGCATGATCCTGGGTCTCGCTGTGATCTGCCTGCTGATGGTGTTTTCGTGGCGCCGCTTCGGACCGGGAATTCGCGTCGCGATCCTGATCTCGGCCGGGGCAGCCTTCGAGCTGGTTGCGGTCCTCGTGCAGGCAAGATGGCCCTTCATCATCGACACATCACTGTTCCACATCGCGATTGTGGCTTATCTGACGGCGATCGCACTCGACGAAATCGACTTCCGCGGTCTGTTGGGGCGCATCGCCGAAAGCCGCTTTCATCGTATTGCGATGTCGCTCGGCGATGGCCTCGTCTGCACCGACGAAGATCAGCTGATCACCGTGTGGAATCCCGGCGCTAGTGCGATCTTCGGCTATATGCCCGCCGAGATCATCGGCCGTCCGTTCGAAACGCTGTGCGCCGTGTCGGTGGACGGTGACGCGAGGCCGTCCATGCGCGACGCCGCGCGCCAGGCACTCCTGGTCCCCGGCGGAGCGGTCGTCGTTGAATTCGAAGGGCGGCGGAAGAACGGTGAAACTTTCCCGGTCGAGGCAAGCTTCTCGGGCTGGCAGGGAACGGACGGCTTCCAGTACGGAGCGATCCTGCGCGATATCTCGGTCCGCAAGCGCGAGGCCGAACGCGTCAGATATCTCGCCGAGTACGACGCGCTGACCGGTCTTGCCAACCGCAACACGCTGCATGCAGGACTGGTCGGCATGATCGCGGATGCGGCGCAGCGCCCTTGCGAGGTCGCGCTGCTCGTGATCGGGCTCGACGGCTTCCAGAGCATCAACGACATGCTGGGTCATTCGGCCGGAGATCTCGTGCTTCAGGCGGTCGCTGGTCGCCTGAAAGCCGAGGCGCGCGACGGCGCTGTCGTTGCCCGGCTTAGCGGAGACGAATTCGCCATTGCGCGCAAAGGCGCCGATGGCGACCCGCCAATCGCAGAGTTCGCCGCGCGCATCGCGCGCGCGTTCGAAGCGCCGCTTGCGACCGGCACGCGGCAGCACCGCGTCAGAATCAGCATCGGCGTCGCCGTCCATCCGGAAGGCGGACACAGCGCCGACGATCTCCTGAGCAATGGCCATCTTGCGCTGACCAAGGCAAAGCTGACGCGGCGCGGCGGTTATGTGGTCTTCGAGAGCGCGATCCGGCAGGAGCTGGAGAACCGGCTGACGCTGGAGAGTGAACTAGCGCTTGCCGCGGATCGCGGCGAGTTCGAGCTGTTCTACCAGCCCCAGGTTCGCCTGATCGACGCGAGCCTGGTCGGGGCCGAAGCTCTCATCCGCTGGCGGCATCCCGTGCGCGGCTACGTTTCGCCGGGAGAGTTCATGCCGGTGGTCAACAGCTCAGCCCTATCCGAGCGGATCGGAAACTGGGTGATGGAGACCGCCTGCCGGCAGGCACGCGCCTGGGAATTGTCCGGCGACAGAGTGCGGGTCGCGATCAATTTGTCTCCCTCGCAGATCCACTCCGGCGACCTCGCGCATTCGGTTGCGGAAATGCTCGAAGCGACGGGGCTCACGCCGTCGCTGCTCGAACTCGAGGTTACCGAAGACATCCTGCTTCACGACGAAGCCCGCGTGCTCGACATGTTCAAACGCATCCAGCAGCTCGGCGTCCGCGTCCTGTTCGACGATTTCGGCACTGGCTATGCGAGCCTGAGCTATTTGAAGAAGTTTCCGCTCGATGGGCTCAAGATCGACCGGTCGTTCGTGCTCGGTCTGCTCGCGAACTCCGATGATGCCGCGATCGTCGGGTCGACCGTCGGCCTCAGCAAGCAGCTCGGACTGACGGTCGTGGCCGAGGGCATCGAGAACCGCGCTACGGCCGATTTCCTGGTGAGCATGGGATGCGAAGAAGGCCAGGGCTATTTCTTCGGCCGTCCGATGCCGGCGGAAGCATTTGAGCGGCAATTCCTCACTGCCGACTGCGAAGCCGTCAGCGCCGCCTGAACGGGCCCGCTCGATTTCTAGCGCCGACGCGCGACCGCGACGCCGAACAGGAAAGCAACGAACAGGCTGGCAAGCGGTGCTTCGCGCGTAATCGCGGCGACGGTCGCGAGGGGCCGGCCCGGCTTTCGCGCTTCGTCGATAGCGGAGGTCATGCGATCGACAGCTGCATGCAGGCCACCTGCGACTTCACCGATGGTGCGGGATACGTCCGTCGCGGCATCGATGGCGCGCTCGGCCATGCCGGGATGTGAGGTGGACTGCGGGATCTCCGTGCTCAAGTGCGCGACCTCCGGGCTGATCATGTGACGGAGGCCGATACCTTTGGCTATCCGCGCGAGCGCTCGTTCTGAACAGCGGGTCGCATGACCTTTGGCTATCCGCGACAGGCGCCGTGGTTTTACGGCGGGTACCGGCCTTGCATGAGCAATTCGGCGCGCGGGCTTTTGTTCCGAGACGATGCGCCCCCGCGCGGACCGCCCCCGTGAAACGACGGATGCGAATCTCTGTTAGGCTGGCTCAATCTTGCTGATCTCAGGAGACAGCTGTGACCGACCAGACTACGACGGATCGAGCCCGGCGCATCGCCTTGCTCGGCGCTCCCATCGACATGGGGGCTTCGCAACGCGGTACCCTGATGGGCCCTGCGGCGCTCCGCACCGCCGGCCTTGCGACACTGCTCGAGAGCCTGGATTTCGAGGTCGTCGATTACGGCGATCTCTCGGTGGCCGAGCTCCGGGACCTCGCAGACAGGCCCCCGGAGAATGCCAACCACTACCGCGAAATCCAGCGCTGGACCCGCGTGCTGAGCCGCAGAGGCTACGAGATCGCGAAAACCGGCGCGCTGCCGATTTTTCTCGGCGGCGATCACACGTTGTCGATGGGATCGGTGAATGCCATGGCCCGTCACTGGCAGGAGCGCGGACGCGAGCTGTTCGTGCTCTGGCTCGATGCACATGCCGACTACAACACGCCGGAGACGACGATCACGGCGAATATGCATGGCATGTCGGCGGCATTCCTGTGCGGCGAACCCGGCCTCGACGGATTGCTTGGCGATGATCCGCGTGCCCCGATCGGTCCCGACCGGCTCGACCTGTTCGGGGCGCGCTCAGTTGACAAGCTCGAAAAGGAGCTGATGCGCACGCGCCGGATCAGGGTTGTCGACATGCGCCAGATCGACGAGTTTGGCGTCGCCGTGCTGATCCGCCGCGTCATCGAGCGCGTCAGGGCCAGCAACGGCGTACTGCATGTCAGCTTCGATGTCGATTTTCTCGACCCCTGCGTTGCACCCGGCGTGGGCACGACAGTGCCGGGCGGCGCGACCTATCGTGAGGCGCATCTGATCATGGAGCTTCTGCACGATTCCGGCGTAGTCGGATCAGTCGACATCGTCGAGCTCAATCCCTTCCTCGACGAGCGTGGCCGCACGGCGCGCACCGCGGTCGAACTGATCGGCAGCCTATTCGGCCAGCAGATCGCCGACCGGCCGACCCCGAGCAATGCGATCGCGCCGGGCGAGTGATGGACGAGCCGTTTGTGCATTGCGAAGAAGAGAACTGCCGCCGCGGCCGTCGGATTTAGATCAGTCGCGGTCGAAATGGCTCATTTTTGAAACAGCTGCGAATTGCAAATGCTCGTCGCAGAATGTTTCATGCGGTCGCGCTTCATCCGAGGGTCCGCACATGAGCAGCACGAGCGACGCCGACGACAAATCCGCGGGGACGACTCGCCGTCACTTTCTGCGCGCCGGCGCGGCGGCTGCGGGTGGCACTGTCCTGGGCGCCGGCGCATCGGCTGCCGCCGGGACCGACAACCTTCCACCCAACATTCCCGAATGGATGAAGGCGCCGGGCGAGCCGACGGGGGGCCAGCTCTATGGCGCGCCATCGCCGTTCGAGAACGGAGTCGTCAAGAACATCTCGAAGACTCTCAAGCAGTACATCTCGGCCTCCAGCCGGACTCCGTTGCAGGAGCTCGAAGGCATCATCACGCCGAACGGCCTGTTCTACGAGCGTCATCATGGCGGCGTTCCGACCATCGATCCGGCCCAGCACCGGTTGATGCTGCACGGACTGGTCGAGCGCCCGCTGATCTTCACAATGGATGATCTCAGGCGTTTCCCGTCGGAATCGCGCGTCCACTTTCTCGAATGCTCCGGCAATCCCGGCTACACCAAGCCTTACGGCAAGACCGCGTCGGACCTAGTGGGTCTGGTGAGTTGTGCAGAATGGACCGGCGTCAGCCTCAAGCTGGTGCTCCAGGAGGCCGGGTTGAAACCAGATGCCAAATGGGTCGTGGCCGAGGGCGCCGACGCGGCTGCGCTGACCCGCAGCATTCCGATCGAGAAATGCCTCGAGGACGCCATGCTGGTCTATAGCCAGAACGGGGAGCGGCTGCGCCCGCAGCAGGGCTATCCGCTGCGGCTATTCCTGCCGGGCTTCGAGGGCAACATGAGCGTGAAGTGGCTGCGCCGCCTGCATGTGACAGCTGAGCCGGTTTATTCGCGCGAGGAGACCTCGAAATACACCGACCTCCTGCCGGACGGCACCGCGCGTGAATTTTCGTTCTACATGGAGGCGAAGTCGATCATCACGCGGCCTTCGGGCGGCCAACGTCTGAGCGCACCCGGCTTCCACGAGATCTCCGGCATCGGCTGGAGCGGGCATGGCAAGATCGCGCGCGTCGAAGTGTCCGTCGACGAGGGAAAGAGTTGGCAAAGCGCCCAATTGCAGGAGCCGGTGCTGACGCGTGCGCTGACACGCTTTCGCCTGCCCTGGCGATGGGACGGCAAACCTTCCGTGATCCAGAGCCGTGCCGTCGATGAGACCGGCTATGTGCAGCCGACTCTGGCCGAACTGCTCGCGGTGCGCGGCGAGAACTATTTCTACCACAACAATGCGATCTGGCCCTGGCGCATCGCGGCCGACGGCGAGGTGACCAATGCGCTGGCGTGAGACTTGCGGTATTGCTGTCGGCATCGTGCTGTGTGCGTACGCGAGCGGAGCGCAAGCACAAAGCCTGTACGGCCTCGGACGTGCCGCGACGGCTGCGGAGATTGCGGGCTGGAATATCGATATCGGGCGCGACGGCAGCAATCTGCCGAAGGGAAGCGGCTCGGTCAGCCACGGGCGCGAGGTGTTCGCCCAGCAATGTGCATCATGCCATGGCGACAAGGGCGAGGGCGGGCTGGGTGACCGGCTCGTCGGTGGGCAGGGCACGATCGGAACGCCCAAGCCGATCCGCACAGTCGGCAGCTATTGGCCGTATGCGCCGACGCTGTTCGACTACATCCGCCGCGCGATGCCGCAGAACGCGCCGCAATCGTTGAGCGATGAGGAGGTTTATGCGGTATCCGCGTACATCCTGAACCTGAATGGACTGGTCGGAGCGGATGCGACGCTCGATGCCAAATCGCTTGCAGCGGTCAAGATGCCAAACCGCGACCGGTTCGTCGGCGACGCGCGGCCGGATGTGAAACGCTGAGTGCTTATGGCGATCAGGTTCCACGCATTGACTTGGAACTTGCCTGGGCCTGGGGCGGAACTCGCGAGACCGGATTGAATTAACCTGCGATAGGAAAAACGTATGGGTCCCTCGATGGCAACGGATCGCTTCGCAAATTCCATCTCCTCGGCGCTTCGCCATCCCGGCGTGATCGCGTTGATTGTGGCCGCGGTGACGATTGCTGCGATGCTCATCGTCGATCACGGACCATGGAATCGGGCCAAGACGCAGCCCGCCCACGTTGCGATGTACGCAACCACGGGCGAAGCCGCGCGCGCCGCAGGCGCCAAAATTCTTCCGACCGAACCGAAATCACCGATCGAGCCGGCGCGGCCGGGGCCAAAGACGTCCCCGACCGTCAATCCAGTGACGCCGTAAGACGCTTAGCCCTTGCGGCCGTAGTTGAGCAATCCGCCGCTGGTCTTCGGCGGATGGGCGCGAAGGGCTTCCTCGTTCGGATCGGTGCCCCAGCCGGGCCGGTCCGGAATGACCAGATGGCCGTTCTGAATATCCGGCTCATGCGTGAACAGCTCGCGGTCCCAAGCCAAGCGATCGATGTCGATCTCCATGATGCGCAGGTTCGGCACGGCGGCGCAGAAATGCGCGTTCATCATCGAACAGAGATGGCCGTAGAAATTGTGCGGGGCAACGTTGACTTCGAACGCTTCCGCGGCGGCTGCGATCTTCATCGACTGCCAGACGCCGTTCCAGGGCGTGTCGATGATCGCGACGTCCATGGCCTGCTCGCGGAAATAGGGCAGGAATTCCCGCAAGCCCAATAGCGTCTCGCAGGACGAGATGGGATGCGGGCTTTGCCTGCGGATGTAACCGAGGGCTTCCGGATTGAAACTGTCGATCTCGATCCAGAACATGTCGAGGTCCGCAATGGTGCGCAGGATCTCCAGATAGCCCTCGGTCTTGGCGTTGAAGTTGCAGTCAAGCAGGATGTCGACGTCGGGGCCTGCACCGTCGCGGATCGCTTCCAGGTGCATGCGCAGGTCGCGCAGGATTTTGCGATCGACGTTGATCTCGGGGGCGAAGGGAGAGCCGAAGCCCGGTCGCCAACCGGTCGGCTTGCCGTCGTCGTAAGAGAAGATGTTGGTCTTGAGCGCGGTGAACTTCTTCTCGCGGACCTCGCGTCCTATCGCCTTGACGCCATCGAGGTCCTCGATCGGCGGCTTGTACCAGGACGGGTGATTGATCCGCCACGTCGCGCAATGCGACCAATAAACCCTGACACGGTCGCGGATCTTGCCGCCGAGCAGTTCGTAGCAGGGCACACCGAGACATTTCGCCTTGGCATCGAGCAGCGCATTCTCGATCGCGCCGAGCGCCTGCGCCACCACGCCGCCGGCGGCGGGACGTGTGGCCGCGAACAGTTCGGCGTAGATGCGCTCGTGCCGGAAAACGTTCTGCCCGACGACGCGGGCGGACAGGCGCTGGATCGCAGCACCGACACCGGGCGAGCCGAAGCCCTCGTCGAACTCGCTCCATCCGACGATGCCGTCCTCGGTCGTCAGCTTGACGAAGTGGTAGTTTCTCCAACCCGCATCGCAGGCGAGAATCTCGAGACTTGTTGCCTTTGATGATCTGGTCATGTCGCTCCCTGTGACCCGGCTGGGTTCCTTTTTTCGTTGGCCGGCTCGCAAGCCCGGCTCCAGCTGCAACTGTTAGGCTAAGAGCCCTGCGCAGTGAAGCCCGGGGAGCTGCGCCGCGGCCGCTTTGCCGCCTTCTTCGGCGGAAAAGTCTGTGGAATCCGGTGGGGACAGCCATGATCTTGCCTGGGATCGTCCTGAAAAGGCACCACGCTCTGACGTTTTTGGCCACAATCGGGATCGACCCTCCGGCCATGAGATTTCTGGCTGTGATTTCGATTCTCGCGCTGCTCACGATGGGCGGAGCCGCCATTTCCGATCAGTTTCTGACGGCCGATCAGCACGCCGCTCACGGGGTGGAATAGCGCGGCGGGCTTATAGGTTTTTTGTCTTGGGGGAGACAGCGATGCTTTCGGTCGACCAGTTCCTGCGCTTCATCAGTGTGCCGGCCGTGTTCGCGGCCCTCGTCATCGCCTCGCAGATATCGGCAGCCTTGTCGCAAGGCTAGTCAAAGGCTAGCTGGTCAGCCGATCAATGACGAGCCGAGCAGGGCGAGCACGGCCAGCGCCATCAACGCGGTGCCGAGCCAGCCCAGCGCGACGAGCCATGACCGGCCCTTGAAGCGACCCATGATCGCCTTGCTCGAGACGATCAGCATCATCATGGCCATGATCGGAACGGCGACGATGCCGTTGAGCACGGCGCTCCAGACCAGCATGTGGATCGAATCGATGCCGGTGAACCCCAGACCGAAGCCGATGATGGTGGCGGCCGCGATGATGGTGTAGAAGCCGACCGCCTCGTCGGGCTTCGCCTCCAGCGTCGCGCGCCAGCCGAAGATCTCCGCCACGCCGTAAGCGGCCGAGCCCGCCAGCACCGGAATTGCGAGCAGTCCGGTGCCGATGATGCCGGCCGCGAACAGGGCGAAGGTGAAGTCGCCGGCGAGCGGCCGCAGCGCCTCGGCGGCCTCCGTCGCCGAATTGATGTTGGTGACGCCGTTCGCGTGCAGCACCGACGCGGTGGTGAGGATGATGAAGAAGGCGATGCCGTTGGAGAGCAGCATGCCGGAGATGGTGTCGGCCCGGATGCGCGCGAGCTCCGGACTGCCGCCGCGCTTCAGCTCGCGCAGCGGCTTGTCGCGCCTGCCCTGGTTCATCTCTTCGACCTCCTGCGAGGCCTGCCAGAAGAACAGATACGGGCTGATCGTGGTGCCGAGCACGGCGACGACCATCATGAAATAGTCGGCGCTGACATTTGTCTTCGGCCACACCGCCGCGAGCAGCGCCGTGCTCCACGGGATCTTGACGGTGAAGGCGGTCGCGACATAGGCGAACAGCGCCAGGGTGAGAAATTTCAGCACCGGCGAATAGCGCCGATAGGGCAGGAACACCTGCAGCAGGGTCGAGCCCGCCGCGAAGATCAGCGCGTGCTCGTGGTTGAGGCCGCCGATCACGAGCGAGAGCGCCTCCGCCATCGCGGCGATGTCGGCGGCGATGTTGAAGGTGTTGGCGGCGACGAGCATGGCGACGAGCGACAGCACCGCCCAGCGCGGCGCGATCTGCCTGACGTTGGCGGCCAGCCCCTTGCCGGTGACGCGGCCGATCCGGGCGCTGACGAGCTGGATGGCGATCATGAACGGCGTGGTCAGAAACACCGTCCAGAGCAGTCCGTAACCGAATTGCGCGCCGGCCTGCGAATAGGTGGCGATGCCGGACGGATCGTCGTCCGCCGCCCCGGTGACGAGACCCGGCCCCAGCCTCTGCAACAGCGACGGCGCGGATTTCGTGGGGGTGAGGGCACTGTCGGCCATGGCAAGAGGGGTCTCGGTCGGGGCGCGTCCTTCACAAATGCTAATCCGGGAACAAGGTTCCCGAGCGCGGCGTAACGGGCTCCTCGCCTATTTTCTGATAAAGCGAATCTCCATTTGACTCGTCGGGCAAAACACCTGTATAACTGCATCATCCAAGAACCCGGTGCAGCCTTTGCGCGTATCCCAAGCGCGACCGGACTGCCGTCGTGCAGTCCGCAACCCGCGCACGGACACCGGCGAGACGTATGTCCCCTGAGCGCGTGCGGTCGGACTATTTGATGCTGACGAACATGCCCCAGGCGCCGGCCAACGCGGCGCCGGAAAAGACGATCAGCGGGTTGTCGCAGAACGCGCCACCATAGGTGCACATGGTGACGCCGAACGAGCCGATCTCGTGATGGCTCGCGGAGTAGAACAGTCCCGACAGCACCAGCAACGCGGCGGCGACGACATACATCGACGATCTCTCCGAGCTATCCCCGTTGCGTCTGTCGCAAGGGACGTGTTCCAGCATGGCGCGAACCCATTGCATCCTGCCGAATCCGCCCTGCTGCATTTGAACTAAAGTCGATCTTTCCCGCGAGATGCTGTCGTCGTCAGCTGCGATCCGTGCGCAATCTCGACGTGTGATCGCAGCCGGAACGTCGGCGCGGGAACTCCTGGACGGGCTCTTTATTAAGGACATGAACGGTTGGACCAACTGAGGGGAGTGGCCCATGGGAGCCGAGCGGATGCACCCTCCGCGGTACTGGCGGATGCGGGCGGAAGAATTCCGCACCAAGGCGGACAATTGCGAATATCCCGAGACGCGGGACGTGCTGCGCAAGGTGGCGGAAAATTACGACGAGCTGGCGCGCCGCGCCGCGCGCATCATCACCGTCGAGAGCCTGGACGAACTGCGGGGGGGGGACCCGCCAGCAGCAAGCCGGCTTGATGGTTCAGGACAAGCCCGCTTGATCGTTTAGGACAAAGCCGATGATCAGCGCGCGCGATCATGTGGCGTCCAGGCCATCGCAGCCATGAGGAGCGCCGCCCGCGCCATTTGGAACGAATGTCCACTTTGGCACTTAGGAACTCAGTCCTCCAATGAGGGATGACATGAGCAGCGAACAGCAAAGCCCGGCAACGAGGCCGGATCAGTATTTCAAGCCGGGGCCGGCCTGCCCCAAATGCGAGAGGGGCACGCGCTACCTGACGTCGATCTTAGACGTGAGGCGCGACTGCTCGGTCCTGATCTATCGCTGCGACTCGTGCCGCGAGGACGTCTGGATCTGAGCGAGGCCTTGTCCTCGGCGTCGGCCGACTTGCGGGATGGTGCGCCCCACATCGCATAGCAACGTCGCATGGGAACTTCCCCTGTTTCGGTTTATTGTCGGCTGCATCGACCACGCGGGCTGGGCAGCTTCCAACCATGCAATCACGATACCCGTTGTTGAAGAAGTGGACAGCGGAAGAGCACGAGCGGCTGAAGGCGTTGGCCGAAGCCGGCTGGCGGCCGGACGAGATCGCCGCCGAGCTTGGTCGCAGCGAAGCGGCCGTGAGGGTACGGGCCTGGCAGCACGGCATCTCGCTGCGCCTTGTCACCCAGAAGCGCGGATCCTGAAAAGCAGCCCCGCGGCCTTCGTCAACTGGCGATCGAGACATCCAGCCGCTGGAGTCCCGCAACCTCCGGCAGCGACATGAAGCCGGGTTTTGCGAAATGGTAACCCTGGAACAGCGCGATGCCGGCGGCCCGCAAGGACGTGAGCTCGGCTTCGCTCTCGACGCCTTCGGCCAGCACGGTGATGTCGAGCTCGCGCGCGATCGCGGCCACCGCGGCGACGATCACCTGCTTGGGATGGCTGAGCTGGATGTCTCGCACGAGCTCCATGTCGATCTTGATCAGGTTCGGCTGCAACCGGGCAAGCAGGCTGAGGCCGGCATAGCCCGCGCCGAAATCGTCCAGTGCGGTCCAGAACCCGAAGGCCTTGTAGGCGCGGACGATGTTTTCGATATGCGCCGGATCGGACATCCGCTCGTTCTCGGTGAACTCGAACATCAGCTTCGAGGTCGGAAAGCTCGCGCGCCGCGCGGCCTCCAGCGATTTCTGGATGCATGCGCGCGGCTCGTACACTGCATTGGGCAGGAAGTTGATCGAGAGCCGCGCCTCCGGGTCGTCGAACAGCGCGCCCGCGGTTTCGATCGCCATCACGCGCGCGGCCTGGTCGAAGCGGTAGAGCTGATCGGGAGTGAGCTGGCTGAGGACGCTGTGCGCGCTTTCGCCGTTCGGACCGCGCACCAGCGCCTCATAGCCCCAGATGCGGTGTTCGACGACGTTGACGATCGGCTGAAACGCCATCTTGAACTGGAACGGGAGCTCGGTCCCGTCGGCACATCCCGCACACTTCACAGCCATCACGCGAACCCTAAGCCCTCTCAAACGCCGCGAAAAAAATAGGTGTCAGGCGTTAAGGAACAGCGAAGAGCAATAGCAACCTATCCCGCTGTCCCGCGTTTGCGCGCATGGCGAACCAAGACACCAGGTCGCGGCCGATGTGTGCCGCGTGCGACCAACCCATGACATTCATCGACGCGGTCAGTTCACCCGAGGGCGCGATTGCCATCTTCCGGTGTTCCGGCTGCAACAAGCTGTCCTGGAAGAAGCCCATGCGAGACCGGAACGCGCGCGCGCGTTGAATTTGCGCGGGGGCAAAAACGGCCCCAGCCCGGGGAGCGAGCTGAGGCCGGGGGGGCCGGTCGTGCATCCGGACCGACGCACCGATAACCCTTTGACCCCAGGAGCTGTTCCTATTCAGGCGACCATGAACATCGCGCGTCACGATGAAACACGCCTGAAACAGTGCTGAAACCAGATTGTCTCGAACGCCCCGCCCGCTGTGCCCGACCAACCTAGCGAAAAGGAGATCATCATGATCCAGGTTGGTTCGAAGGAAGAAGTCGCGTTTTTGCTGGCGCTGTTCGGCTGCCACACCCAGCCGGTCAAGCGGCCGGCGAAATCGCGGCAGGCGTGAGGCGCTGATCCCATGCCAGGCTTGGCCGAATGCCAGAGCCTCTTGCGGCTTCTGATCGCAAGGGGTGACCCGAAGGCCATCCCGCTCGCAAAGGGCGCCATCGACCAATATCTGAACACGGCGCCGGCCTGCATGCGCGGCCGCGGCCTGCGCGTGCTCCAGCGCGACGCGCTCGAACAGCATGGGACTGCGGTCGGCGTGCAGCGCTCGTTCGCCGAAACGGTGGATGCCTATATCGTCGGGAAGCTTGCGGAGGAGTGAGGGTGCGCCGATTGTCGGTTCGCCCTTTTCGCTTTCGCTCCCTGAAAGAGACCGGCACGCACGCGACAAGCGGTGCTTCCGCGTCGCGCCAGCGGACGTCGGAGTTCCCGGAACCCGTTGATTCCACCAGATTTTTTCGCTGCCGCCGGAAACCCTTTGGCCGCTTCGGACCTATTACGGGCAAAGGATGCCGCAATGCCCCGATATTATTTCGACCTGCGCGACGACACCGGTGTAGCGCTCGACGAGGAAGGGCTGGAGCTGGCCAGCTGGCGCGCCGTTCAGGCGGAGGCCGCCAAGTCGGTGGCGGACATGGCGCGCGATGCCATCCTCTCCGCGCCTGCCGCGGGCGGCAGGCAGACCATGGCGATCGACGTTCGTGATGCCAAAGGTCCGGTGATGCAGGTCAAGTTCTCGTTCGCGTTCGAGACCTTCAGGACGCCATCGACATCACGCGATCATTGACGCGTGAGAAATTCCGGCGCGGATGACTCGGGCTCGAGCACGGCGATCTTGCGGCCGAGCTGCCAGACCTCGACCTTGCCGTGCCGCGTGAACTGCTGCGCGAAGATGAGGGCGATCGCATCCGACGCGGCCTCGAACGCTTCGGCGGAGCGGAACACGCCGTTATCGCCGACCAGGTAGGCGCGATATTGCAGGGTCATGACGGTGCCCTCAGCCCGGGCGATTGCAGCCAGGCGTCGATGTGCATGGCGGTCTCGTCCTGCCGCGCCCGGCGCAGCAGCATCTCGCGGCGGCGCCCCGGCGCGAGCGTGCGCGCTTCCTCGCGAAGCCGCGCGGCCTCCTCGGCGAGCCGCTGGGTGAGTGTCCTGGTCTGCTTGAAACGTCGTCGTGTCGGCATGCACATCTCCCTCGTTCGTGGGCGGGAGCGCTGGTTGGGCGTTCTCATCACCGGCAGATGCCAATTGCCTTGCGGTGATGGATAAAGCTTAACTCCCCCGTCTGAGGGAGAGACATATCCTATGATATGTCGGCGGATTAAATTGCGAGAGCGGGTTGAGCCAGTTGAGGGACTTGCTCTACTTGAGTGCTTGCGATTGCAATGTTCACTTTTGGACAGAAGCCAGCTCAGCTCGCGCGGGCAGGGACGCGCCGGATGATCAGCACGGGGTGTGAGATCTCTGCACCGGCTCGAGCGCTGCCGAGCTCAGCGCAGCAAAGCCGATGACGATCACGCGCGGGGGATCGCTTTAAGAACAACGTGCGCGTGGCCCGCCAACCGACGCGGGCGAGAGGATGAGTTGACGCTGTTCGTGTTTTGTTCTAGCAATTAAAAATTCAACCTTTGGGCGAAGAGCAAGTGCATCTGGTCTCGCTCCCAAAATTTCTGTGGGGTAGCCGATGAGCAATTCACTGCTCGCTTTGGTCCTGTTGGACACGCCGGCAACGCCGGACATGTCGGCACTTGCGAAGGCCCTCCGCGCTCGACATCCTGAGCTGGCAACTGAAGTTGCGGAGAACGGAGACGCGCAACAGACTCAGGCAAACTCGCCGCTCATTCGCTGTGGCAACGAGCTTGTTGCCGTCATGTCGATGCCGGCGCGCATTCCTGACGATCCCGGTTTGTGGTCGCGCGCCGTGGGGACGTGGCCGGACTTCGAGAGGCGGCCCGGCGCTTTTGGAGAAGTGGGTACAAAACACTACCCAAAGGCGAAACCAGGACCTAAATTCGTTAAATATTGGCGAAAATAAACCCCGCCGCTCACTTTTAAAGTTCCCGCATTGGGAATTTTAAATTTGATCCCATGTTGGGAACATGCTATGCCTACGAACGTAATAGCACGAAAGGTACTCCAAACCTTTTGGAAGCAGTACCCCGACGCTGAAAAACCAATCAGCACTTGGTACCAAATCGTTTCCAAAGGGGAATGGAACTTCCCGGCAGAATTGAAGGAGACGTTCGGCAACAACGTGGACTTCGTCGCAGATAACAGAGCTATCTTCGATATCGGCGGCAACAAATACCGCATCATTGTCCACTTTGCTTATAGACGTAGGTTCGCTCTCATCAAATTTGTCGGCACGCACGAAGAGTATGACAGGGTAAATGCGGAGAAGGTGTCATGATGGACGTTAGACCCCTCCACGATGAACAGGACTATGATTGGGCTGTGGGCGAAGTAACTCGTTACTTCGACAATGAGCCTGAGATGGGTACACCTGACAGCGACCGTTTCGAAGTTCTCGCAGCTCTCATCCGAGACTACGAAGACAAAAATTTTGAAATGCCGCACGCAGATCCAATTGAAGTCCTGCATTTCGCAATTGAGTCGATGGGCAAGTCGCAAGCTGATCTTGGCAACGTGATCGGTCGCAACCGCGCGTCCGAAATTCTAAACCGCGTTCGGCCCCTTACGCTCGACATGATCCGAGACATCAGCACGGAATGGCACATTCCCATCGAACTACTAACACCCAGATATGAATTGGAGAGGGCTTACGCCTAGCTTACAGCCCCGCTGCGGCGGGGTTTTTCTACACCTTCGGTTTTTCCTTCCGGATCATGAGGCTTGAGCCGGCCTCGAAACGCTCTTGCGCTCCTTGCTCGCTATGGTCGCCCGATCTCTCTGCCATGGCTTAAAACCGTGGCGAAACACCCAAAGCCCCTCGGCCCCCCTAAGCCCCCGATCAAAGGGCACGTCTCCTAGGATGATCTACCCGGCTCGACACCAGTCAACCCGAGCGAGTTTCCACCGCTGCCAGGCTACAGTTCGCCTTCTCTCGCAGGTCTGAACGCAACGGAAGGGTTTGCGCGGAGCGATCCACGCTTCGCAGGCGGAGTGCCGGCATTTCCGCTGCCTAGTCCAGATGAGCAGCGGCTCGGCAAACTGCCTCCCAGCACGGCTATGCCGCCGCCTCCGCAGGTTCTGCAATTCAATCCGGAGACTAGCGATCTGCTCAGGCGCTCGGACGGATCGCTATTGATGGGACCCGACCCGCATAATCGCCCCTACGATCCTGCCGACCGTCCGGCTGTTTTGCGCGGACTCGCGATTTTCGGGGGCGCGATGGTCGCACCCGAATTGTTGCCGCTCTTACAGGCTTGGCTGCCTATCGCAGGGGCTCTTGGGCTGACGGGCGCGGCGAGTTCTGCCGCTGGCGCCGAGCCCGCCAGCGGGAAAGAGAGCGGAGTATCTGCCGTATCGACGTCACACTCTGGTGCGCAGCAACCATCGGACAACTCGCTCGACCAAAATTCCGCGCGGGCGAGCACCTTTACCGATCGTTTCGGTCAATGGACCGAAGCGGCAGACGGTGCAACGCCCGCTCAGTCTTCGAGCGGAATTGAAGCGCCAGTTGCCCCTGGTGCTGGGGCTATCGCGCCCGAAGAGGTCCGCCGTCTCACCCGTGTCAATGAGTCGAATGCGGGCAGCGTTTTCAGGTCGGGAAGTGCGCCAGTCCCTTATCTGCCTTCCACGGAATTCAACGATCGGTTCGGCAACTGGACCATGCCGACCGCTAACGGCCAACAGTCGGAGCCGAGCAGGCCGATCGGCCCATTTGCGAATGAGCCAAGCTATTTCATTCCGCCACCGATCTTTGGAGTGGATGGCGCAGGAAGTCCGCACAACGACGCTGAGGAGTGGTACGCGCGCTGGATACGGCCGTTGCGTGGGCCGGAGTGAAATGCGGGTTATAGCGACGTGCGAATGTTGTTCGAGATCTGTCGTTTGACACGTCGGGCAAAACACTGGCAGAATAGCATCATCGAAAAGGTGCCTGGTTCAAGCCCGCGGAATTCCGCGGGCTTCTTTGTTTCGACGGAGTGTCGAACGTTCATGCCTCACGCCGCAGCAGGTCCGAACCACCTCGCCATCGTGTCCGCCAGTCCGCGTTGGCTCTCGTCTCCCACCCAGGCCACGTGCCCGTCGGGCCGCACCAGCACGGCGCCGGGTGCCGCGACTTGTCCGATCGCCGGAAGCTGCCACGGGCCGTCGCACTCGGCGTCGATGCGATCGACGCGACCGGCCCAGGGCGCGATGTCGAAGCCGCCTGTCTTGCTGAAGCTGAGCAGCAAGCCGCGCGCGCCGTGCAGCAGCGTGAACAGTCGCAGCGGACGCCCTTCCACCGTCAAATCGAGATCGGGCATGCGGCGCCCGAGCAGCGCGTGGCCTTGGCCGAGATCATAGTGCACGTCGAGCCCGCTCATCATCGCGCCAAAGCGCTTTCGCGCCGCGTCCATCGCGAGCAGCTCGGCGACGATTTCGCGCGCGGCCTTGAGGCCGTCCTCGCCGCGGCGGAGCAGGGCGATTTGCGCCATGGTGTTGCGCAAGGTCCGCGCGCCGACGGGATGGCGCTCGGCGTGGTAGGTGTCGAGCAGGCTGTCGGGCGAGATGCCGTTGACCACCTGTGCGAGCTTCCAGCCGAGATTGACGGCGTCCTGCACGCCGATGTTGAGGCCTTGCCCGCCGACGGAGTGATGGATATGCGCGGCATCGCCGGCGAGCAGCACGCGACGCTTGCGATAGGACACGGCCTGCCGTGCCGCATCGGTGAAGCGGGAGATCCAGGACGGGTTGTGGAGCCCGAAGTCGGTGCCGTACACGGCGACGAGGGCTTCGCTGAGATCGCGCGGGCCTGGCGCGCCGGTGCGCGTGAGCGTCGCTTCGGTGACGACGACCAGCACGCGCCCGCTCTCGGTCTTGCTGAGGCCGTGAAAGCCGAGCGCGTCATGGCGCAGGCCCCAGGCAGGCTCGTCGCGCATGTCGACTTCGGCCATCAGATTGCTCAGCGTCGGCTCGGAGCCTGCGAAGTCGATCCCGGCGGCTTTGCGCACCAGGCTGCGGCCGCCGTCACAGCCGACCAGATAATTCGCGCGCAAGGTTTCGCCGTCGGAAAGCGTCACGTCGATGCCGGTCTCGTCCTGCGCGAAGCCTGTCACCTCGCGGTTTCGATAGATCGGCACCGCGAGCTCGCTGACCCAGTCGGCCAGGATGCGCTCGATGTGGCTCTGCCGCAGCGCGAGCCCGTAAGCGTGCCGGGTGGGGAGGTCGCTGATGTCGAGCCTGGTCCAGGCGAAGCCCGCGAGCTGCGTGATTTGTCCTTCGCGCAGGAAGCGATCCGCGACGCCGCGCTGGTCGAGGATCTCGATGCTGCGCGCGTGCAAGCCACCGGCGCGGGTGCCGACCAGTTCCTGATCGCGGCGCCGTTCGACCACGGCGACGTCGACATCCGCCAGCGCGAGCTCCGCGGCCAGCATCAGGCCGGTCGGTCCGCCGCCGGCGATGACGACCGCATGGTCTGTCATCGCCGGATTGTTCGCGGTGGCCTGTTGTTTCCGGCTGCGCGACCGGGACGTCGGATGCAATACGGACATGTCGTGACCCCTCGACTTGTTGGCTGGGCCGAGGGTTCTACGCGATCACCGGGGGCTTGAAGCAAGCCCGTTGCGCACCACATATCAGAATGGGAGGAAGAGCCTCGTCATTCGGGCTCGCCGGCCTAATCATCCTTCGAGAGATCGCCGGGCCTGGTGGGACAATCGATGGTTCCGCCCTCGCCGTGAACGAGATCGCGGTTCTGGTCCCCGGTTTCGTCAGCATCCGGGATGATGGCCTCTCGCGTGTCGCGCTCCCCGTCGATGCGCGGCTTCTGGCCCGACAAGTCCCGCGATGTTTTCGGTGTCGTGTTTAGCGTCATTGGTCGATCCTCCTGACCGGCTTAACGCGGGCAGGGACGGTTCGTTCGTTCACACGTCGGGCGAAACGCCGGCAGCCTGAATGGAATTGGCTTGCCGAAGGTTTCCGTCGGCTTTAATTCGCAAAAATCGAAATAGAGCTTGACCCGTCGGGCAAAACACTGGCAGAGTGGCATCATCGAAAAGTTCGCAACGCCCGCGCGGGACAAAATCCGCCGCGGGTTTTTTCGTACCCAGTTGTCGGAATCGGACGGCGGCCCACGCATCACGGCCACGCACTCGCTTGAAACGCGTTGAGGGAGCGCCGATCGGCGTGCCGCCGTCCGTACCATTGCTGGCCGCGCACGCGCGAACGTGCCGGCCCGCGGCGCGAGCGATCTGCTCGCGCCGCTGCGGTCTCCGGATGCGGAGATAGGGTTCGCGCCCGAAACGATCGCGCCTCATTCGCGATCTGCCGCGCATTTCTTTGTCGAGGAGAGACGATGACGGCCTATTTGATATCGCTCGCGCTCGCGGGCCTGGTTGCAATCGCGCTGTGGGAGACGTTGTCATGAGCGAAGACATGGAAATTGCGCTCGTGAGCGAGCCGGTCCGCGCGCCTGCGCGACGGAAGACGTCCAGCGCGCGCACCCTGACCGAAATCCGCTCGCTTGCGCGCAGCCACACCAGAACCGCGCTCAGGGTGCTGGTCGGCATCATGCGCAGCGACGACGCGACGCCGGCCGCCCGTGTCTCCGCCGCCAATGCAATCCTCGATCGCGGCTGGGGCAAGGCGGCGCAGCCGATCGAGAACAGCGAGGATGGCGTGCTGGAATTGATTCACCGGATCGAACGCATCATCGTGTATCCGGGGAGCGCGGGCGGCGGTGCCGCTGGGCGCGACGCGTGAGCCGACGGCTGTGAAAAATTGTTCGAGCTCAGATTAGCCCTTCTTCTTGGAGTCGCTATACATGCGCTGCGCGTTGTCCGGACAATAGGCCATCGAGCCGCCGGATCGCTTGAACTTCCCGTCCTGGGTCTCGCGAGTGAAGATCGTCTTCTCGTCGATCTTCTTCATGAGAATGATCTCCTTGTACGGATGTCCTTCCCTGTCAGCGGACTCGCAGACCACGTCAAGTCTGATGCTGCCGGGAGCGGTATCCGATAATTTGGTAATCTTGCAGCCCTCCTCGCCTCCCGAGGTGAAATTATCGCTCCAGTCGATCCGCATGTCGCCGTACTCCCCGCATCTTGCATCGAAATTGGGGCCCGGCGTTGCATAGATGCCGTCCCTTGGGCGCCATTTGCCGGGCGAACTCATCTTGGGCGAACTCCTGGGCCCTTCCTGGGCCTGGGTAGGCAAAGCCAGCACACGACAGCAAAAGCGCGGCAAGCATCGACAACGAGGTGAGGTCCTTCATCCGATTCAGTTTCACGAATCTGTTCCTGTGCGAGGTTTGCTGATGAGCGGTCAGAGGGGGCAAGCTCAGAATAGTCCATCTATCAGGGGTTGAGCGAGGGTGGGAGCCGGACAAATTGATGGGCTATTGCGTCGCGCTTTACTTCGCGAAACTCCTGGTCTGGGACAAGGTCCTCGGCTTTGGTTCTACGGACGCCCTCGCGGGATTTGCGGCGATCACAGCCAATCTGGTTGTCTCCTTCTACTTCGCCAAGCGCGGCTTCGAGAACGCTGCGAGGATCATCAAAAGGTGAAGATGCCAGATGACGAAATCAGGGCGATCGTTGCCGAAACGCTGGCCGAGCAACACAGAGTTCAGCAGGCGAACATAGATGCCATCGTGTTGAGGACGGTGGCATCGGTGCTGGCGTCTTTCGGAATCGAAGATGACGATCGAAAGGAGCTGAGGGCCGATTTTCAGCACCTGCGCCGATGGCAAACGAGCGTGGAGCAGGCGCAGAGCTACACCTTCAAGGCCGTCATTACGGTGATTGCCACCGGGGCTGATGGGCGCGGTTTGGCTCGGCGTCAAGGTCGTGCTGGGCAAGTGAGCCTCAACGGGTACGACATTTCTGCACTCCATCCAATGGACCGTCCATGTACAGAATTCGCATTGTCGATGCATCCGATGACGACATCGTCGATACATTGGCCGACCTGCATCAGTCGACGTTCTTCGATGCGGCTCCTTTGCCACAATTCGAGTTAGGGGCGTGGTGGCTTGCGTATCACGGCGATGAGCCAGTAGCCTTCGCCGGTGTCGTGCCGTCAACGCACATTCGAAATGGCGGCTATTTCTCCAGGGTCGGTGTGTTGCAGCGGAACCGGGGACGTGACCTCCAGTGCAGGCTAATGCGGGTGATCGAGGCAAGGGCACGGCGTATTGGATGGGACAGCATCGTCTCGGATACGACGGACAATGCGGTGTCTGCCAATAATTTCATCCGGGCGGGCTATCGGCTCTTCGAACCCCACGTGCCCTGGGCTTGGCCGCATACGCTTTACTGGCGGAAGCGGCTTCGCTGAACGAGTGGGCCAAGTTTCCCGTGATGCGGAACGCGATTCACGCAACGTAAAAATGCTTCGCGCGAGATGAAGCGCAACACGGAACGTTCAAGGGCCCGGCAGCCTGACAGCTGCCGGGCCCTTCTTGCGTATTGAAGCGATGCGGGCGAAGCACTTGCGAAGTCGGCGGTGCCGGGCTTTAAGTTTGCTCCTGCGGGAAATTCGGCAACGATAAGCCGATGTAAGGGAGCGCCGTCGATGCCCACCAAGCCTCAATTGCCGGAACGTTCGTCGCGGGCGACGGGCGCGCCTACCGCGCTCGATGGTCTGCTGGTCGTCGATTTCACGCGTGTGGTTGCCGGCCCGGCCTGTACGCAGACGCTTGCTGATTTCGGTGCGCACGTCATCAAGATCGAGAATCCAGACGGAGGCGATGACACGCGTGCGTATGAACACGCCGAGATCGGTGGAGAGAGTGCTGCCTATCTGAGCCTCAATCGCAACAAGCGTGGCATCGCGCTCGACCTTACCGTGCCGGAGGCTCGTGAGATCGCGCTGGATTTGATTCGCAAGGCCGACGTGGTCGTCGAGAACTTCTCCAGCGGGGTCATGAAGAAATTTGGCCTCGACTATGAAACGGTTGCGCCGCTCAATCCGCGGCTAGTCTATTGCTCGATCTCCGCCTACGGGCGCACCGGACCGTTTGCCTCGCGTCCCGGTTTTGATCCGATCACGCAGGCGGAAAGCGGCTTCATGTCGCTCAACGGATTTGCCGATGGCCCGGCGGTTCGCACCGGCCCGCCCATCGTGGACATGGCGACGGGGATGTCTGCCTGCAACGCCATCCTAATGGCGCTGCTGGCGCGGGATCGGCTCGGTCGCGGCCAGCATGTCGAGGTCGCCTTGTTCGACATCGCGATGGGGATGACGGGCTTCTACGGCATGGCTTATCTGATCAACGGCGAGAACCCTGGGCGGTTTGGTAACTCGCCGAGCGGGTCTCCTACTGTCGGCGTCTATGAGGCCTCCGATGGGCCGCTCTACATCGCGTGTGCCAATGACCGGCTCTATCGCAGATTGGTCGTCGAGGTGCTGAACAGGCCCGATCTCATCACCGATCCGCAGTTTGCAACGCGCAAAGCCCGCTCCGAGCACAAGGAGCTCTTGCGAGCAGCTATCGCGGAGGTCTTTGCGAGCGATACCCTCGAGAACTGGATGACCAAGATGAAGCTGGCCAATATCCCGGTCGGCTATCTCCGGACGGTCGAGGAGGGGTTCAATGCACCGGAGGCGCGAGAGCGCCATCGCTTGAACCGGATTCCGCATCGTACGGCGGGGTGGGTCCCGAACATCGAGCCGCCGATTGCCATGAGTTTGACCGGCCCGATTGACCCTGTGGCTGCTCCGTTGCTGGGCGAGCATACGGAGCAGGTCTTGCGGGACACCCTCGGTTACGACGAGCGCCGGATATCCCAGTTCACCCAAAAGGGCGTCTTTGGCTCGGGCAAGCCCTCGACGTCGGGCTGAGCCTGAGGGTTGAGTCCTGCAGGCCAGCCTCGCGCGACTGGCGGATCACGGTTTGGCGATGCCGCCACCTTCGCGGCATCGTATCTTCTCGGGCAGCCCGGGTTCAGGCGACCATACCCGGACAGCGCTGCCTCAGCTTGATTTGGCAAGGGTCTCGCCGCATAAATGTGTGAAAGCGAGGGATACGAATGGCGCCTGGTCAAGAGCCGAGCGTGGGCCGGCCCGGAGGGGCGCAATTCGATGAGCCTGCCCATGCGGCAATGGTCGCGAAGGCCCGCGCGCTCGTCCCACGGCTGCGAGAGCGGGCGGCGCGGACGGAGGAGTTGCGGCATTTGCCGCCCGAAACGGAGAAGGATCTGCACGACGCGGGCCTGTTCCGGATGCTCCAGCCCAAGCGCATCGGCGGCGCAGAACTCGATTATGTCGCCTTAATCGATTGCGCGGACCTGCTCGGACAAGCAGACGCCTCGGTGGCGTGGAATCTGGCCAATCTGGCGAGCCATCACTGGATGCTCGGCATGTTCGAGCCGACGGCGCAGGATCTGGTCTGGAGTCGTGATCCGGACGCGCTGATCGCGTCCTCGTTCATTTTTCCCGCCGGACGTGCCACGAGAGTCGAGGGCGGATACCGGCTCCATGGCAGCTGGCCGTTCTCCTCGGGCGTTGCCTCCTGCGCATGGAACATGCTTGCAAGCGTGGTCTACTCCGACGATGAGGCAGACGGCATCGAGTATCGGATATTTCTGCTGCCGAAAGCCGACTACAAAGTCCTCGACACCTGGAATGTCGCGGGGCTGCGCGGGACAGGGTCTTGCGACGTGGAGGTCAGGGACGCTTTCGTGCCCGACGACATGACGGTCGCGGTCGGCGATCTTGACGGTGGGCCGACTCCGGGAAGCAAGCTCAATCCCAACCCGCTGTATGCGCTCCCGGTGTTCTCGCTGTTTCCCTACGTCCTCTCAGGCGTCGCGCTGGGAAACGCGCAGGCGTGTCTCGACGATTATGCGGAGGTCGTCCGTCATCGCATTTCCACCTACAATCACGCCAAACTGAGCGACTTTCAAAGCACCCAAATCAAAATCGCCGAGGCCTCGGCGAAGATCGATGCTGCCCGCCTGATCATGCGCTCGGCCTGTCTGAATGCCATGGAGGATGCAAGGCGGGGTCATATCCCCGATATGGCGACCAAGACCAGATATCGGCGCGACGGTGCTTTTTCAGTAAACTTCTGCACGGATGCGGTGTCGATGCTGTTTGCCGCGAGCGGAGCACGGGGCCTGTTCACGACGGGCGCGTTGCAGCGGCAATTCCGCGATGCGCACGCGATCAATTCGCATCTCGCGTTCAATTTCGATGCGGCCGGGACCAATTATGGACGCGTGGCGCTGGGCCTGCCGTCCGAGAATCTCACGCTGTGAGGCCGGCCGATGAATGATCTGCCGAAGCAGCCGGCCGTTCCCGATCCGGCCAACGAGTTCGCGAGCGACAGCTCGCCGATCGATCCCCGTGATTTCCGCAGTGCGCTAGGCACCTACGCCACTGGCGTGACGATCATCACGGCCGCGGCTCCTGACGGCAAGCCCTATGGCCTGACGTGCAATTCGTTCGCCTCGGTCTCGCTGAATCCGCCGCTGGTTCTTTGGAGCCTCGTCGTCTATTCCTCTAGTCTAACCATCTTCCAGAACGCCAGTCATTTCACCGTCAACGTTCTTGGTGTTTCGCAACAGGCGTTTGCAAGCAAATTCGCCAAATCGTCTGATGACAAGTTCACCGGTGTCGACTGGGCGCCGGGCCTCGGCGGCGCGCCGGTGCTCGCCGAGAGCGTTGCCAATTTTCAATGCCGCTCGGTCAATCGCTATTACGGCGGCGACCACGTGATCTTTCTCGGTGCAGTCGAGGCCTATACTTACAATACGAAGGAGCCGCTGCTCTTCGCGCGAGGTGCGTTTGGCCGATTTCTTGCCGACGACGAGCGCAAGTAGTCACTCCAAGCGTGCTTCAGCTCGCGCTCGACGGTTCAGCGGCCCCTGCCGAAAGCTTGTAGATTTCGAGCGCATCCGCGTCCGCGCCTCGCGCGGCCTTGGCGAGCCTGAAAAGTTGTCCGGCGAGCGAGGCCATGGGCACCGGCGTCGACGTCGTTTGAGCGACGTCGGCGACCGTATCGAGGTCCTTGAGCATTGTAGCAATGTGACCTAGCGGGGGTGAGTGAATGCCCTGGACCATCCGCGGCACGAACAGCTGCAACGGAATGGAGTCCGCGAAGCCGCCGGCGAGCGCTTCGGGCAACCGGTTGGCATCGATTCCGGCGTTCACGGCAAGGCGTGTTGCCTCCGCAAGAACGACCATCGCGCATCCGACGATCACCTGGTTGCATAGTTTTGTAGACTGGCCGGCGCCGGTCGGGCCCATATGGGTAAACCTGCGTGCCATGGCCAGCACGTAGGGGCGGACCCGCTCGATGTCGCTGGCTTTTCCGCCGGCCATGATGGCAAGCGTGCCTTCCTCGGCGCCCTTGGTACCACCGGACACCGGCGCATCGATCCAGCCCGCGCCATTCGCTGCCAACAATCGCGTTGCAAGGTCCCGTGCGGCATCAGGATGGATCGACGAGAAGTCGACCACGAGCTTGCCCGCGCCAGCCGCGGTTGAGATGCTCGCGGGCCCGAAGATCACCTCTTCCACGGCAGCCGCATCCGTCACGCACATGAAGACGATGTCCGAACTCTCCATCAAGTCGCGGGGGGTGGCTGCGCGCCTGGCACCGGCGTCGACGAGTGCGGCCATCTTCCCTTCCGAACGGTTCCAGACTGTGACCTGATGGCCGGCGTTGAGCAGGCGCCGGCTCATCGGTGTCCCCATCAGTCCAAGGCCGAGATAGCCGAGCCGCTCGGCGCGTTGCGGGTTTGTCTTGCTTGCCTCAGCCATAGGTTGCCTCCATCTGCGCCGCGCGACGCTGCGCTACCATACATGGCGTATCCCACGACGAAACCGCCCGGCCTGCATGGCTTGCTTGATTGTTTGAACCATGAAACATTTGCCGCGGTCGGGTTGGATGGCGCCGGTCGGCGCCTGGGCAGCGGAGTGGGCATGATGCGAACCGTTTCGAAGTGGATCCTGGTTTTGGGGGCGGCAGCGGCCGTGAGCGCGAGCGCGGGCTCGTCATGGGCGCAGCAGACAATTCGCGTCGGCTGGACCATTCCGGCCGAGGAATCCAAATACTGGATGATGCGCCGCCCGGCTGAGTTTCCCAATATCGGCAAGGCCTACAACATCGAATGGACCCAGTTTCAGGGCACCGCTCCGATGACGCAGGCGTTGGCGGCGGGCGCGCTGGATTGCGCGACGCAGGCGCCGCTGTCGCTCGCCAACGGCGTGGTTGGCGGCAACCTCAAGGCCTACATCGTGGCGCAGCACGTCTTCGAGAAGGCCGGTGGTTTCTCGGTCTACTGGGCTGTCATGGACGACTCCCCGATCAAGACGATCGCCGATCTCAAGGGCAAGACGGTCGGGATCTCCGTGATCGGCGGCGGCACCCAGGGCCCGTTCAATCTGTTGCTGAAGCAGAATGGCATCGATCCGGCCAAGGACATCAAGCTGGTCGAGGTGGGCTTTGCCGTCTCCGAAGATGCGTTGCGGCAGGGCCGCGTCGATGCGGTCAACATGAACCAGCCGTTTGCCGCACGCGCGGAGGCAAAGGGCGGCACGCGCAAACTGTTCTCGCTGTCGCAGGCGATGCCGAACATCGTGCACATCCTGGAAGCCTGCCGTGCCGATTTCGTCGACAAGAACCCTGAACTGGTCAAGGCTTACGTGCGTGACATTACCTCTGGCATGAAGAAAGCGCTGGCGAACCGCGAAGAGACGTTGAAGGTCGTCAACGAAGTCCTGAAGGCACCTATTCCGGTTCTCGAGACCTATCTGCTCAAGGACAACGATTTTGGCCGCGATCCGGGCGCGGCACCGAATTTCCCCGCGATCCAGAAGATGCTGGACATCTACGCGGAGACCGGGATGCTGCCAAAATTGGATGTCGCGCAATTCAAGCATTCGACGATTGTCGCTCCGCTGCAATAGGCGGTCGGTCGAATGAAGCGAGCGAGAAGGTCGCGGCGTCCAGAATGATCCGGGACGTTGCATGAAGAAGACGCACGTATGAAGAAGCTCCGATCTCGGATCACGACGGATGGTCTCGACCGGGCTCCGCACCGCGCGTTCATGCGCGCCATGGGGCTCGACGACGCCGCGATTGCCAAGCCGATGGTCGGCGTCGTCAGCATGAAGGGCGAACAGACGCCCTGCAACATGACGCACGACTTCCAGGTCGCAGCGGCCAAGACCGGGATCGAAGAGGCCGGCGGCACGCCCCGCGAGTTTTCGACCGTATCGGTTTCCGACGGTATCAGCATGAATCACGAGGGGATGAAGTTCTCCCTGTTTTCGCGGGAGCTGATTGCCGACTCGATCGAAGCCGTCGTCCATGGGCTCGCCTACGATGCGCTGATCGGTTACGGCGGATGCGACAAGACGCTTCCCGGCGTGATGATGGGCATGGTCCGGTGTAACGTGCCAGCCATTTTCATCTATGGCGGCAGCGCGCTGCCGGGCCGCGTCGATGGGCGGACCCTGACCGTGCTCGACTCCTACGAGGCTGTCGGCAGCTTCATGACGGGAGAGATCGACGGTGCCACGCTCGAGCGGATCGAGCGGGCTTGCCTGCCGACCATCGGCGCGTGCGCCGGGCAGTTCACCGCGAACACCATGGGGATGGTGTCTGAAGCGATGGGCCTTACCATTCCCAACGTGTCGATGGTGCCGGGTGTCTATGCCGAACGCGCGCAGATATCCAGGCGGGCCGGGCGCCTCATCATGGCGGTGCTGGAGCGCGGCGGGCCTTTGCCGCGCGACATCGTGACGCGGAAATCCCTGGAAAACGGTGCGGCAATCGTGGCTGCCACGGGCGGTTCGACCAATGCTGCGCTGCATCTGCCGGCGATCGCGAACGAGGCCGGGATCGCATTCACGATCGACGATGTCGGCGAGGTTTTTGCCAGGACGCCGTTGATCGGAAATCTGCGGCCGGGAGGCAAATATACGGCAAAGGATGTCTATGATATCGGTGGCGCCGCCGTGGTGATCCGGGAGCTGATTCAGAGCGGGCATATTGATGGCAGCTGCCTGTCCGTCACGGGCCGTACAATCGCCGAAGAATATGGCACCGCCAACGCACCTGACGGAGAGGTCGTTTACAGGGCTGGCGCGCCGATCATGCCAGATGGCGGCGTCGCGGTGCTGAAGGGAAACCTCTGTCCCGACGGCGCGGTCATCAAGGTTGCGGGCCTGAAGAGCCAGTTCTTCGAAGGCGTGGCGCGCGTTTTCGAAGACGAGGAGGCCTGCGTCGTGGCGGTTCGTGATCGCACTTATCAGGCGGGCGAGGTTCTCGTGATCCGCAACGAGGGGCCGGTGGGCGGCCCCGGCATGCGCGAGATGCTCGGCGTCACCGCGCTGATCTACGGACAGGGCATGGGCGAGAAGGTCGCCCTGATCACGGATGGACGGTTCTCCGGCGCCACCCGCGGAATGTGCATCGGCTATGTGTCTCCCGAGGCCTTCGTTGGCGGTCCGCTGGCGCTGGTTCGCGATGGCGACAGGATCCGGATTGATGCCGCAAATCGGCGGATGGATATGCTGGTCGACGAGCAGGAACTCACTGCTCGCCGACAGGATTGGAAGCCGCGTCCGCCTCGTCACCGTGCCGGTGCCCTCGCGAAATATGCGCGATTGGTTGGCCAGGCACCGGGCGGGGCCGTCACACATGAGGGGCCCGCAGAATGGCCCTGGTTCGGATGACGCGACGAACCTGCCGGAAACAGCCACTGGTCTGGCAAGTTTCTTGCTAAGCTTGCGTCGCTGGCGGAGGATGTTCAGCGAGCGTGTTGCGCTGGGTTCGCGCGAATGAAGTGAGACGGGATGAAGGTAGTGCCTTCGAGATCGAGCGGATGGGTGAGACCGGTGACGCCGCAAAAACCGGCTTCTGCAATCATCGAGATCGAGAGCGTCTCGCAGGTATTTCAGACCTCGGCGCGCAAGGACCATGTGGCGCTATCGGACATCTCCCTCTCGATCGAGGAGGGAGCCTTCGTCTCCATCCTTGGTCCGTCCGGCTGCGGCAAGTCCACGCTGCTTTACGTCGTCGGCGGCTTCGTCAACCCGACCAGCGGTTCAGCGAAGATCAGGGGACGGACGATCACGGGACCAGGGCCGGATCGCGGTCCGGTATTCCAGGAATTCGCGTTGTTTCCGTGGAAGACCGTGCTGGGCAATGTGATGTACGGCCTTCGCCAGCAGGGCGTGCGCACCACCGAGGCGGAAGCACAGAGCCGGGCCCTGATCGAAATGGTCGGGCTCAAGGGCTACGAGAACTTCTATCCCAAGGAGCTGTCCGGCGGCATGAAGCAACGCGTGGCGCTGGCTCGGACGCTGGCTTACCATCCTGAGGTTCTGTTGATGGACGAGCCGTTCGGCGCGCTCGATGCACACACGCGAACGCGCCTGCAGAACGATCTGCTGAATATCTGGGAGCGTGATCGCAAGACGGTGCTGTTCGTGACTCATTCGGTCGACGAAGCGGTTTTCCTCTCAGACAAGGTCGTGATGATGTCGAAATCGCCCGGCCGGATCCGCGAGGTCATCGACATCGATCTGCCACGGCCGCGCCGCCGCAGCGAGCTGCTGCTCGATCCACGGTACCAGAAATACGTCGTCGACATCGAGCGCATGTTCGACGAGGTCGAAGAGACAGGATCGCCGTCATGACATCGCTGACGGCCGTGGGCAGGCGTGCCGCGCCGGTGTTTGCCTGCATCGGGCTTCTGGCGGCATGGCAGGTTGCGTCGCTCGCGCTGAAGAACGACAGCTTCCCGACAGCGATCGAGGCAATCCGTGCAATCCCGGACATCCTCGGAGACAAGGAGTCGCTGATCAACATCCTGGCCTCGCTCCGCCGCATGGCGATCGGATTTAGCATAGCGGTATCGGTTTCGATCCCACTCGGCCTGTTGATGGGCCGCAGCCGGGCCGTCGCGGCCTTCTTCAATCCGCTCCTGATGGTAATCTACCCGGTGCCGAAGGCAGCCTTGATGCCGATCATCATGCTGTGGCTGGGCGTCGGCGACATCACGAAGACGCTGGTGATCTTTCTCGGCGTCAGCCTGCCCGTGATCTATCACAGCTTCGAGGGCGCCAGGGCGGTGGAAGAGAAGATGCTGTGGTCGGGCGCCGCGATGGGGCTTTCGCCTGCGCAACGGCTGGTCCGGATCGTACTGCCGGCGGCGCTGCCGGAAATTCTGACCGGTTGCCGCACTGGACTCGTGCTGGCGCTGATCACGATGATCACCAGCGAGATGATCGCGCGTCAGTCCGGCGCCGGCAATATCCTGTTCAATGCCCTCGACATGGGCCAATACGACACCGTCTTTGCGATGATCATCATCGTGGGAGCGATGGGAATTTGCCTCGATGCGATATTCGAGCGGGTCCGCGCAAGGTTGGTGCGCTGGTCTGAGCCTCAGTTCGATTTGCCGCTGAGCTTCTCATGATGCCGCAGCTTCGCTCCAGCAGCATCATGCTCGGGCTCGCGCCGATCGTGTTGGTGATCGCGCTGTGGCAAGGCCTCGTATCATTTGGCTTTGCGCCTGCGGTCTTGCTGCCGCCACCGGGATACGTCTTCAGCAGGTTGCTGCAGCAGCTCGTGACATGGACGTTCCAGCAGGAGATCGCGGCGACCCTGATCCGGCTGTTTGCCGGCTTCGCGATTGCGGTCGTGCTCGGTGTCAGCATCGGCATCGCCGCCGCCGCCAATCCGGCTATCAACGCCGTGGTCCGGCCGATCGTTCGCGTACTCGCGCCCTTGCCCAAGGTCGCGCTCTATCCAGCATTGCTGCTGCTGCTCGGCTTCGGTCACGGGTCGAAGATCACGCTGGTGGCGGCGGATGCACTCTTTCCCATTTTGCTCTCTACTTACTATGGTGCGTCAACGGTGGAGCAGAAGCTGATCTGGTCTGCTATGGCGGCGGGAACGCCGCGCTATGAGATCCTGTTCAAGGTGGTGCTGCCGGCGGCGATGCCGTCGATCCTGACCGGTTGCCGGATCGGCCTTGTCATTTCCTGCATCGTGGTGTTTCTGGCCGAGATGATAACGTCGAGCGACGGGCTCGGACATGTCCTCGTCACGGCGGCCCGGACTTTTCAGGCGGTCGATATGTTCGTTCCGCTGATCACGATCTCGCTGCTAGGCCTGATCCTGAATGGCCTGCTCGGGGCAGTGCGCGCGTATCTGCTGCGGGGTTTCCCCGACGCATGAACTGACGAAGAAGAAACCAGAAGACCGGGAGTAGACCATGCTGGCTGATCGCATCGAGGCAAAATGGATCGACGCATTTTGCGAGATTTTTGAGCGATGCGCCGTCAAGGCCGGCGATACCGCGGCGATCCTCTCGGAAACCCAGTCACGTGCATTGAATGTTCACCTGGCGGAGCTCGCGCTGCTGCGGATGGGCGCGCGACCGTTTCACGTGGTCATGCCGACCCCGCGTAACCGGAATATCGTTCCGGTTCGCTCGACAGGGGCAAGCGAGGCGATCCAGCGGCTTGGTCCGGTGATCACCGCGCTTCAACTGGCTGGCTTTGTGGTGGATTGCACCATCGAGGGCCTGATGCACGCGGTGGAAACGCCAGAGATCCTCAAAGCCGGCGCGCGCATCCTGGTGATCTCCAACGAGCATCCCGAGGCGCTGGAGCGGATGGTGCCGGATCCCGCGCTCGAGAAGCGGGTCCGTGCGGCGGCAAAGATGCTGCGCGGGACCAAGCGGATGCGGGTGACGTCAAAGGCCGGCACGGCGCTCGACGTCGATATGGTTGGCGCATCCACGGTCGGCGTGTGGGGGTGGACCGACAAACCCGGTACGCTGGCGCATTGGCCCGGCGGCATCGTCGTCAGCTTCCCCAAGAGCGGAACGATCAATGGCACGCTCGTGATGGCGCCCGGCGACATCAACCTGACCTTCAAGCGTTACCTGACATCGCCGGTCAAGATGACGCTGAAGGACGATTATGTGGTCGAACTGGATGGCGAGGGCACGGATGCCGCAATGATGCGTGCCTATCTTGCCGCCTGGGGCGATCGGGAAGCCTATGCGGTATCGCATGTCGGTTTCGGCATGAATCCGGGCGCGCGCTACGAGGCGCTGTCGATGTACGACCAGCGCGACACCAACGGCACGGAAATTCGTGCCGTCTCCGGCAACTTCCTGTTCTCGACCGGTGCCAACGAATTCGCCGGCCGTTACACGGCGGGCCATTTCGATCTGCCGATGATGGGAACGACGATCGAGCTCGACGGAGTCGCGGTTGTGCGTGAAGGGGTGCTGCAGGACGTCTTCGGCTAGTTCCGATCGAGCACAGGCGGGCGAGCCAGGTCGAAGTGACGGAGCAGGTCGACCATGGCCTGAAGCCGTTTTGCCCGATAGGCGTCGATGTCGAGACCGGAATAATCGAGAAAGCCTGCGCCTGTGCGCAGGCCGATCCGGCCTTCGTGCATGTTCCGCGAAATGACCTCCGGCGCGCGATAGCGGTCGCTGCCGAGTGCGCCTTCGAGATAACGGCTCGCGTAATAGAGGATGTCACCGCCGCCCCAGTCGATGAATTCGAGCAGCCCAAGCACGGCGTAACGGAAGCCGAAGCCGTAGCGGATCGCCTTGTCGATGTCTTCTGCGCTGGCGACGCCTTCCTCGACCATGCGCGCGGCCTCGTTCATCGCCAGCGCCTGGATGCGCGGGACGATGAAGCCTGGTGTCGCCGCGCAGACCACCGGCACCTTGCCGATGCCTTCGAGCAGCGCCTTGACCTCGTCGATGACAGCGGGATCGGTGGCCTTACCGGGCGAAACTTCCACCAGCGGGATCAGATAGGCCGGATTAAGCCAGTGCACATTGAGGAAGCGGCGAGGATTCACGATCGCGCCCGAGAGGTCGTCGACGAGGATGGTCGAGGTCGTCGATGCGATGATCGTATCGGGGCCGACCTGTTTTGAGGCCGCCCCCAGCACCTCCCGCTTGAGCTCGACGACTTCGGGGACTCCCTCGAAGACTATTCCCGCATCGGATAGTGCCACATCGCTCTGGCCGGCCGGCACCACCGAGACCCGTGCAACGAGCGGGTCGACATCCGCCTCGGCCAGTAGCCCGAGCTTCGACAGGCTGGCAAAGGTCTTCCTGACTTCGCCGACTGCATCCGCCTCCAGCCTGGCGAAATCCTCCACAGAACGGGCCTTGATGTCGATCATCGTGACCGTATGCCCCGCGTAGGCAAACGCGACGGCGATGCCGCGCCCCATGCGGCCGGCTCCGAGACAAGCGATGGTGGCTCGGCTGGTCATCGGTCAAAATCCCCCGCGAAGAAGCGTCTGCAAAGCGGCCTTGCCGAGATTGCCGAGCCCCAGCGTATCGAGGGTTCGGCCGCCTTGCGCAAAATCCTCGCCGCAGATTGCGCCCCCGATGGCCAGGAATGCTTTGGCCAATGGCGTAGCAACGCCTGCCAGGCCGGCGACGGAGACCAGCAGCGATAACCCAAGCCGCAAATCTTCTCTCATGTAGCGGTGCTCGGTCAGCACGATCCGCTCGCGCCAGTCGCCGGAATCGGTCAGCCGGTCATGCGAGCCGCGGCCGTACATCCAGATCTCGCCTTCCCTGGCGTAATGATGGGCGAGCGGAAAATGCGGTGCGCCATATCCGAGCGCCTCACGCACGGCAATCCGTTCGCCGTCGAGCGCGTCGGTGACCCGGCGAATCGCGGCTTGCGTTCCTTCCTTGTGAATGTCCCACTTCTCGAAATGGTCGATCGGGCCTGCATTCATAATGATCAGGGGCGGATGGATAATCGGGCCTGCGTTCATTAGCGCACCGGAGAGAGCATCTCCGCACGGCTCGATTGCGCCGGGGAAAGCCTGTCCAATCACCTCAAGTGCACGCGGCGCCTGATCGAGCGGGAAAACGCCGACCGGCAGTCGCTTGGCGCGGATGGTGATCGCGACCTCGAACGGGCCGTGCTTGCGGGTCAGCCAGGGCAAGGTCCCCGTTTCAGCAAAGCACGCCTTGGCGTGGTTGCCGGCATCCCGCGCAGCCTGGGCGAAGATCATCGAGCCGAACGTGGCCGGTGGCAGAAACACGACCTGTCCCTCCCGCAGATGTGGAGCAAGCAGGCGCGCAATATCAGGCTGCGCGAAAGCGGGGGCGGGGCACAGGATCAGCTCTGCGCCGTTGACGGCTTCGGCGATGCCGGCCGTGACCAGCGCGAGCTTGACGTCGTGACCGCCGTTATGATCCTTCACCAGGACGCGCGAGCCGGCGGCGCGATGGGCTGCGACCTGATCCGCGTCGCGGCGCCAGAGCCGGACCTCATGTCCCGACAGCGCAAAATCGCCCGCGGCCGCGAAAGAGCCGTTTCCCCCACCCAGAACCGCAATCTTCAAGATGCTTCTCCTTGCGCGCGCGATTGCGCATCAAGCTGCTTCAGCAGGAAATGCTGGACCTTGCCGAGCGCCGTGCGCGGCAGGTCGGTGACGAAAACGATGTCGCGCGGAACCTTGTAGCGGGCGAGTTGGGCCTGGAGATGCACTTTCAACACGTCTGCTTCCAGTCGAGCGCCGGACCGCCGGATCACGTAGGCGATGGGCACCTCGTCCCAGCGTGGATCGGGCCGGCCGATCACCGCGCATTCGCTGACATCCGGATGTTCGAGCAGGACGCGCTCGACCTCCGCCGGGTAGACATTCTCGCCGCCGGAAATGATCATGTTCTTCTTGCGGTCGCGCACCCAGAAATAGCCGTCCGCATCGCACAGGCCGATATCGCCGGTGCGATACCAGCCGTCGTGCAGCGCATCGCGCGTGGCGTCCGCATTGCCCCAATATTCGAAGAACACGTTGGGCCCGCGCACCGCGATCTCGCCCGGCGCACCCGCCGGCACCTCGTTGCCGGCCTGATCGATCACTTTCGCTTCGCAGCACAGGCCGGCAAGTCCGGTCGATCCCGCGCGCGAGAGATCCCCACCAAGCCGGGTGTAGACTGCAATGGGGCATGTTTCCGTCGAGCCGTAGACCTGAAGCACGGGCACGCCGCGCGCCACGAAGCGGTCGATCAGATGTGGCGGCACGATGGTCGAGCCGGTCGCGACGGCTTTGAGTGACGAAAGGTCTGTCGTAGCCCAGGCGGGATGGTCGCTTACGGCCTGGATGATGGCTGGCACCATCACGGTCAAGGTCGGCCGATCCCGTTCGATCGCTGCAAGCGCGGCGTCCGGCGTGAAGCGTGCGTGAACCGTGACCGTCGCGCCCAGCTGGAGCGCCGCCGTGGTCTGGATGTTGAGGCCACCGACGTGGAAGAACGGCAGCAGCGTCAGCACATGGTCATCGGACGTCATGTTGTGCATGTGCTGGCTCATGACTCCGTTCCAGAACAGCGCCTCCTGGCGCAGCACCGCGCCTTTGGGCCGTCCGGTCGTTCCTGATGTGTAGACAATGAGGAGCGGACAGGAGAGATCGGTGTGCGGGTTGCGGCCGTTGCCCTCACTGCGAGCCAACAGGTTTTCGAACCTCGTGCCGCGGGGCGGCTCGAAATCGAGCCCGACAATTGCAGTCCCCTGGAGCTCGGCAAGTACCCCCTCAAATGCCTGCTCGAGCACCAGGACCTTGGCGCCGGCATCGGTGAGGATGAAAAGCTGCTCGGCGATAGCCAGCCGCCAGTTTAGAGGCACCAGCATCGCGCCGAGCCGCGCGCAGGCATAGAGCAGAACCAGATAGTCCGGCCGGTTCAGGCTGAGGATCGCAACGCGGTCGCCCCGGCCTACGCCGAGCTCCTGCTTCAATGTTGCCGCCGTCCGCTCGATGCGTGCAGCGAACGCTGCATAGCTCAACCGCTCGCCTTCGAAGGCGATGGCTGTCTTGTCTGGCGCGAACGCCGCGTTACGATCGATCAGACTACAGAGGTCCACCGTCAGTCGTCCGTTTCGCCGGCCTCGTACAGCGCCTCGCGCCCGATCCGGTCGAGGCAGAGCTCGGCTGTCCAGGGCAACATCAGCGAGCCGCAGCGGCTGTCGCGATAGATCCGCTCCAGCGGCAACGAGCGCAGCATGGCCTGTCCGCCGCAGGTGCGGATCGCGAGCGCGGCGAGCTCATTGGCACCCTCCATCACCGAATATTGTGCGGCATAAGCGCGAAGCACCTGCTCCTTGCTCGGATTGGCGCGCGCTTCGGTGACGGCCTGGAACCAGATCGCCTTGATCTGCTCGAGCTTGATCTGCATCTGCGCGACCGCAATCTGCTTGGTCGGATACATCCTGCGCTTGACCGGCGGCATGCCCGGTACTTCGCCGCGCAGATATCGCACGGTGAAGTCATAGGCGGCTTGCGCAAGGCCCATATAGGTCGGCGACAGGGTCAGGAACATGTGCGGCCAGCGCATCGCGGCCTGGAAATAGACGCCCCGCGGCATCAGCGCCGAATCTGCCGGCACGAACACGTCCTTGAACAGCAGCGTGCGCGAGACCGTTCCGCGCATGCCCAGCGGATCCCAGTCGCCGACGACCGAAACGCCCTCCGATTTTGCAGGGATGGCGAGGTAAAGCGTATTGCGGCGCGAAGCCTTCTCACCTTTCTCGATCTCGGTGCAGAGCACGCCGTAATAGTCCGCATGGCCGGAGAGTGATGCAAAGATCTTCTTGCCGTTGACGATCCAGCCGCCCTCGACCGGCCTTGCTTCCGTGCCGAAAGCGACGCCGCCTGCTGCCGCCGCACCGCCCTCCGAGAAAGGCTGCGAATAGATCGCGCCGTCCTCGACGATGCGCTTGTAGTGGACTGCACGTCGCCGCTCGTGCTCGGCGCGGGTCTCTGCATCCATGTCGAGATCGTCGGCGAGGGGGCCCGACCACAGCGTCGAGCACACATGCATGTTCCAGGTGAGCGCAGTCGCACCGCAATAGCGGCCGATTTCGGCTGCCGCGAGTGCGTAAGTTTGATAATTCGCCCCGAGCCCACCGTGCTTCTTGGGCACGGCAATGCCGAGCAAGCCGACGCGATGCAGGTCGCGATAATTCTCGGACGGGAAGATCGCCTCGCGATCGTAAGTCGCGGCGCGGCCGGCGAACACGCTCTGGCCGATCTCGCGCGCCCGCGCGATGATGCCGGCCTGTTCGTCGCTCAGTCGGAACGCGACGGGATCGAAGATCGGTGCATCCAACGCGACCTTGTCAGTCGCGCCGATGGTGTTGCTGACTTGCATGGTCATTGCGCAGTCACCTACGTTCTGGTCGCGACGGAATTCAGGAAGCGGCCGAGGGCCTCGTCAAAGGCATCCGGACGTTCGAGGTTGGCGAGATGGCCGACAGAGTCGAGTTCGACATATTCCGCGGAGGGAATGTAGGTCGCCGTCTTCGCCATCATCGGCGCTGGCGCGTTGTTGTCCTTGGAGCCGGACAGCAGCAGCGTCGGGATGGAAATGTCCTTGAGGGTGCTGCGTTGGTCGAAGCCAATCAAGGCCAGCATCATGGCGCGATAGCTCGCCTCGGGCACGCTTGCCATGCACTCGCGTGCAACCTCCATTCCCCTGGGATCAGGATCGTCGCCCACGAGTTCCTTCACCAAAGAGGGCGCCAGCGACTTCATCGTTTCACCGCGATCGAGCGGCCCGAGCCGTGCGGCGATAAACGATTTCTGCCAATCACCGTCGGCCTTGCCGAAGGCGGGGCTGGTCTGCGCCAGCACGACCGCGCGCGCCAGTTTTGGGGATTGCACCAGCCATTTCTGGACGATCATGCCGCCGATGGAATGGCCGACCAGAATCGGCCTGCTCGCACCAAGCTGCTCGATGAATTGCTGAAGCGCATCCGCCAGGGCAGCGATGCTGACGCTGGCGAGCGGTGCCGACCCACCATAGCCGGGCATGTCCCATGCAATCGCGTGGAAGCGGCCGCCGAATGTGGCAAGCTGCTGCCGCCAGGCCCGTGCCGCCCCGCCGATGCCATGCAGGAAAATCAGAGGTGTCCCGCCCGGATCGCCCGCGGCTTCATAGGCGAAGCGGCCGTCCTTTGTTATCATTGGCGCAGGCTGCGACACGCGACATCCTTTTGCTCGGCCCTTCGATGCTAACAGGCCTGTGAGGGATGGGAAGAGATAATTTTATACTTAAAGCAATTTTCGGGCCGGCGTGCGGCCGTTCGCGGAGTCGCGTCGAGCTTTGTTTGCAAAAGTTTGAAGGTTAAAATATATCGAGAGAGCGATCAGCAGAATGCAAGGAAGCCAGCGCATGTCCGGATTACCGCATTCGCCGCACGCGCTGGTGACCGGTGGCGGTCGCGGCATCGGTCGCGCCATCGCAGCAGCGCTCGTCGAGGCCGGTGCCACGGTGACCGTCCTTGGGCGGAACCCTGCGACGCTTGAAGAGGCTGTTAGCGTAGGGGCAGCGCATTTTGCGGCCGTCGCCGACGTTTCGGACGAAACCTCATTGAAAGTCGCCATCGCTCAAGCGAGTGCGCGGCAGCCGATCGATATTCTGATCGCCAACGCGGGAAGTGCCGAGTCCGCACCGTTCTCCAAATCCGACAGTGCCTTGTTTGCGCGCATGATGGACGTCAATTTCATGGGCGTGGTCCATGCTGTCAGCGCCGTGCTTCCGGGGATGAAGGATCGTCCCTATGGCCGTATCGTCGCGATCGCGTCGACGGCGGGGCTCAAGGGCTATGCTTACGTGAGCGCGTACACTGCCGCCAAGCACGCCGTGATTGGTCTCGTGCGTTCGCTTGCACTCGAGACGGCTGGCAGCAAAGTGACCGTCAACGCGGTGTGTCCCGGTTTCACCGACACAGATCTGGTCGCCGGCAGCATCGAGAACATCATGAAAAAGACGGGGCGCAGCCGCGAGCAGGCCATTGCCGAGCTCGCGAAACATAATCCGCAAGGCCGATTGATCTCTCCTCGGGAGGTCGCGGATGCCGTGCTCTGGTTGTGCGGCGAGGGCGCCGGCGCGATCACCGGGCAGGCCATCGCTGTTGCCGGTGGTGAGATTTAGCGCATGGCTAAGGCGCGGAACAAGGAAGCCAAGGAGATCGTATGAGCAGACCAGCCAATCCCGTGACCTTACCGCTTGCGCACTATTCGCCGCAGCACTTCCTGCTGGCCGTGGTCGACGGTGTCGCGACAGTCACGCTCAATCGTCCCGAACGGAAGAATCCGTTGACCTTCGAGAGCTATCGCGAACTCACCGATTTCTTTCGCGCCTGCGCGTTCGACGATGCGGTCAAGTGCATCGTCGTGACCGGCGCTGGTGCCAATTTCTCGTCCGGCGGCGATGTGTTCGAGATCATCGGTCCGCTCGTGAAGATGGACACCAAGGGGCTGACGGCGTTTACGCGGATGACCGGCGACCTCGTCAAGGCGATGCGGGCATGCCCCCAGCCGATCGTTGCCGCGGTCGAAGGCATCTGCGCCGGCGCGGGCGCAATCATCGCCATGGCGTCGGACATGCGGCTTGCTGCGAGCGGGGCCAAGGTCGCATTCCTCTTCAACAAGGTCGGCCTTGCCGGTTGTGACATGGGCGCCTGCGCGATCCTGCCGCGGATCATCGGACAGTCCCGCGCTTCCGAGTTGCTCTATACCGGCCGGTTCATGACCGCGGAGGAGGGCGAGCGCTGGGGCTTCTTCAGCCGCCTCGTCACGCCGGAGCAGGTGCTGCCCCAGGCACAAGTGCTCGCCAAGCAGATCGCGGAGGGACCGACCTTCGCCAACACCATGACCAAGCGGATGCTGGCCATGGAATGGGCGATGTCGGTGGAGGAGGCGATCGAGGCGGAAGCCGTTGCTCAGGCGCTCTGCATGACGACGGCCGATTTCGAACGGGCCTTCGAGGCCTTTGCCAACAAGGTCAAGCCGGTCTTCAGGGGCGACTAAGCCGGGCTTTGCCGCCAGCCCGCCGCAATGGGGACTTGCGCGAAATTATTTTAGGCTTAAAATAGTTTCGGCGGGTTGAATTGGCGAGGCTCCCATGAAAGTCGCGATCATCGGTGGCGGACCTGCGGGTCTCTACGCTGCAATCCTGCTGAAGAAGCAGCGACCGAGCGCCGAGATCGCGGTCTACGAGCGCAACCGCGCCGACGACACCTTCGGCTTCGGCGTGGTGTTCTCGGACGCCACACTCGATAATTTCGAGAAGCACGACCTTCCGAGCTATCGCCGCATCACCCAGGAATTCGCCTACTGGGATGACATCGCCGTGCACTTCCGCGGAACGGTCCATCGGGTCGGCGGCAACGGCTTTTGTGGCTGCTCGCGGCAGAAGCTGCTCCTGATCCTCCAGGCGCGCGCGTGCGAACTGGGCGTTGTCCTGAATTTCGAGGCGGACGTCGAGGACGAATCCCGCTTCGCCGACGCCGATCTCATCCTGGTCGCGGACGGCATCAACAGCCGCTTCCGCGACAAATACGTCGATCATTTCGCGCCGGAAGTCGACCTCCGTGCCAACAAATTCGCCTGGATGGGCTCGACCAGGCCGCTGGATGCCTTCACCTTCATCTTCCAGGAGACGGAGTGGGGGCCGTTCATCGCCCATGCCTATCAATATGAAGCCGGGCACTCGACCTGGATTTTCGAGACCGATCCGGAGACGTTTGAACGCGCCGGACTGACAGGGCTGAGCGAGACCCAGTCCGCTGCGCGGATGGCCGAGATCTTCGGCTGGTTCCTCGATGGGCACCAATTGCTCACCAACCGCTCGACGTGGCGCAACTTCCCGATGATCCGCAGCAAGCGCTGGGTCAAGGACAGCATGGTTCTGCTGGGCGACGCCAAGGCGAGCGCGCATTTCTCGATCGGCTCGGGCACCAAGCTCGCGATGGAAGACGCGATCGCGCTGGCTGACGCCATGGAGAAGGCGCCCAGCATCAAGGCGGCGCTGGACGTCTATGAGCACGGACGGCGTGAGGAGGTCGAGAAGACGCAGCACGCCGCTGACGTCTCGCTGGTCTGGTTCGAGCATGTCGATCGATTCTGGGATTTCGATCCCGTGCAGTTCGCCTTTGGCGTGATGACGCGCTCGAAGGCGATCACCTATGACAATCTGAAACTCCGCGCCCCCGACTTCGTGGCGGAGGTCGAAAGATCGTTTGCCAAGCGTGTTCGTGACAGCGGTTTCGACGTCGACACCGAGAAGCCGATGGTGCCGCTGTTCCAGCCCTTCCGGCTGCGCGAGATGGAGATCGCCAATCGCGCAGTGGTGTCGCCGATGTGCATGTATTCGGCGAAGGAGGGCGTGCCTACCGATTTCCACCTTGTGCATTATGGATCGCGCGCGATCGGCGGTGCCGGCCTGATCTTCACGGAGATGACCTGCGTTGCCCGCGACGCCCGCATCACGCCCGGCTGCGCAGGACTGTGGAATGATGAGCAGGAGTCGTCCTGGCGGCGCATCGTGGATTTCGTCCATGCCAATTCAGCCGCAAAAATCTGCCTGCAACTGGGGCACGCCGGGCGCAAGGGTGCGACCAAGCTAATGTGGGACGGCATGGATCGTCCGCTCGAGGAGGGCGGTTGGGAGGTGTTCTCGGCGTCGCCGCTGCCCTATTTCCCCGACAGCGAGGTTCCGCGCGAGCTCGATCGCGCCGGCATGAACGCAGTGAGGGACGCTTTCGTCGCGGCGGCCGAGCGCGGCGAACGCTGCGGCTTCGACATGCTCGAACTGCACTGCGCCCACGGCTATCTGCTTGCGAGCTTCATCTCGCCGCTGACGAACACCCGCACGGATGAGTATGGCGGCTCGCTCGAAAATCGCCTGCGCTTCCCGCTCGAGATCTTCGAGGCGCTGCGGGCCGTATGGCCGTCGCACAAGCCGATGTCAGTGCGCATTTCCGCGACCGACTGGGCCGAGGGTGGCATCGGCGGCGACGACGCGGTGGCGATCGCGCGCGCTTTTGCCGAAGCCGGCGTCGACCTCGTCGACGTCTCGACCGGGCAGACCGTGCGCGATGCGCAGCCGATCTATGGGCGCATGTTCCAGACCCCGTTCTCCGACCAGGTCCGCAATGAGGCGCGCGTGGCCACGATGTGCGTCGGCAACATCACGACGGCGGACCAGGCCAACACCATCCTGGCTGCCGGCCGCGCGGACCTCGTTGCGCTCGGGCGGCCGCATCTGGTCGATCCCTTCTTCACCATGAGGGCGGCGGCCTGGTACGGGGCGGACAACGCATTCTGCCCGCCGCAATATCTTCCCGGAAAAGATCAGATTTTCCGCAACAGCGTGCGCGACCGGCAGGATCTCGAGGAGCTGAGAATTAAGGCTAAGCCCAAGACCCGGGCCGAGCTCAAGGCGGAGGCGACAAAGCCGCTTGCGGCCGAGTGACCGCCCGTGCGAATTTGGCCGTATTGCCTGGTGTGTACCGAGTGGAGTGAGGGCGATGAAGGCGATTATCGTCGGTGGCGGTATCGGTGGTCTCACCACCGCATTGATGCTGCGCTCGCGGGGCCTCGCTTGCGAGATTTTCGAGCAGTCCGACACCATCCGCGAGCTTGGCGTCGGGATCAACACGCTGCCGCATGCCATGCGCGAGCTGGCGGGCCTCGGTCTGCTCCAGCAGCTTGACGATGTCGCGATCCGCACCGACCAGCTCTATTACCTCAACCGTCACGGCCAGGAAGTCTGGCGCGAGGCCCGCGGCATCGACGCCGGCCACGATGTGCCGCAATTCTCAATCCACCGCGGCCGCCTTCAGGGCGTCATCCATCGGGCTGTCGAGCAGCGGCTCGGGCCGGAGGCCATCCACACCGGCTGCCGCCTCGGTGCTTTCACGCAGGACGAGGGCGGCGTCACCGCTTACTTCTTCGACCGCTCAGGCGCGCACATCCATACCGCGCGCGGCGATATCCTGATTGGTGCCGACGGCATCCATTCGCGGGTCCGTGACACGCTGTTCCCGAGCGAGGGGCCGCCGTGCTGGAACGGCCTGATGCTGTGGCGCGGTGCGCGGGATTGGCCGCTATTCCTCACCGGCAAGTCGATGATCGTCGCCGGCGGCCTCAACGCCAAGGTGGTGATCTATCCCATTGCGGAGGGGTCGAGCCCGGCGAGCCGTCTCACCAACTGGGCGGTGTTGGTGAAGGTCGGCGAGGGCAATGCCCCGCCTCCGCGCAAGGAAGACTGGTCGCGGCCGGGCCGTCGCGAGGAGCTGATGCCGCATGTGGCGCGCTTTTCGGTGCCTTACGTCGACGTGAAGAGCCTGATCTCGGCCACGCCGGAGTTCTACGAATATCCGACCTGCGACCGCGATCCGTTGCCCTATTGGTCGTCGGGCAGGGTCACGTTGCTCGGCGATGCCGCCCATCCGATGTATCCGGTTGGCTCCAATGGCGCCTCGCAGGCCATCCTCGATGCGCGCTGCCTCGCTGACGCGCTGGTGCGCGCCGAGCATCCGCGCCAGGCATTGCTTGAATACGAGAAGAAGCGCCTGCCCATGACCGCGGACATCGTCCGCTCCAACAGGCGTGGCGGTCCCGAGGGCGTCATCGACGCCGTCGAGCAGCTCGCGCCCGACGGTTTCGATAATGTCGACAACGTGCTGAGCTATTCCCAGCGCGAGGCGATCGTGCGCGGCTATGCCACCAAGGCCGGATTCGCCGCAGTGCCGGGACTTGCGGCGGTGCGGGCTTGAATCTAGCCGCCGGGAGGCGGCGGCAGGAAATGAATGTTGAACTCGGCCGCCATCGCCACCACGTCCTCGGGCTTCTGTTCCTTCATGTTGTGAAGGCCCCAGAACAGGTCAAACAGCTTGCGGGTCGGTGACACCCAGAACAGCACCTTCGCGGTCTGCTCCGATTTGTTGAAGATGCCGTGCGGAACGCCCATGCCGAGCCGGATCAGGTCGCCCGCGGTCGCCTGCGACTCGGAATTGCCGAGCATGAAATCGAGCTTGCCCTCCAGCATGTAGAGATATTCATCCTGGTCGGGATGGATGTGCGGCGGCACGAACGTGCCCGGCGGCAGCGTCGCATGCCAGGAGAAGCTGTGCTCCGTGTTGCTCTTCGGCACATAGGTCTGGCCGAGGATATTCCAGGAGATGCCCTGGATCCCCTCATTGGCCCGTGTAATGCCGGTGATTTCGCTCTTCATTGTGATCCTCCCTCGACGCGACGTGCGGCCTAGTTCGCCGCTTTGCAGTCCTTGGCGTAGCGGTCGCCGTAATTCTCGAAGACTTTCTGGACGATCTCGGTCTGGAACTTGCCGTCCGCGCGCTTGGCGACCTTGGTCAGGTAGAAATTCTGGATCGGATAACCATTGGTGTTGAACTTGAAGGCGCCGCGCAGTGAGGTGAAGTCGGCCTTTTTCAGAGCGGCTGCGACCGCGTCCTTATTGGAGAGGTCGCCCTTCACGGCCTTGACGGCGCTGTCGATCAGCATCGCGGCATCATACGCCTGGAAGGCGTAGGTGCCGGGCACGCCGTTATAGGCGGCCTCGTAGGCGGCGACGAACTTCTTGTTCTGGGGATTGTCGAGATTGGGCGCCCAGTTCGCGCCGCCGAACATGCCGACCGCCGCGTCCTGCTGCGCCGGCAAGGTCGATTCATCCACCGTGAAAGCCGAGAGCACCGGAATGCTGTCGGCGAGGCCAGCCTGCCGGTATTGCTTGACGAAATTGACCCCGAGGCCGCCGGGCATGAACGTGAAGAGCGCATCAGGCTTCTGCGATGAAATCTTGGAAAGCTCCGGCTGGAAGTCCAGCGTGTTGAGCGGCATGTAGGATTCTTCGACGATCTCGCCCTTGTAGTCGAGCTTGAAGCCGGCGACCGAGTCCTTGCCGGCCTGATAGTTCGGCACCATCAAATACATGCGCTTGTAGCCGCGATCCTGCGCGACCTTGCCGAGAATTTCGTGCACCTGATCGTTCTGATACGAGGTCACATAGAAGAACGGGTTGCAGTCCTTGCCGGCAAAAGTGGACGGGCCGGCATTGGGGCTGATCAGGAAGGTTTTCGATTCCGTGACCGGCCGGTGGATCGCCTGGAGGATGTTGGAGAAGATCGGGCCGACCACGAAGTCGACCTTGTCACGCTCCAGAAGGCCCTTGACCTTGGTGACCGCTGCGTCCGGCTTCAACTCGTCGTCGACCACGACGACCTCGACATCGCGGCCGCCCATCTTGCCGCCGAGATCCTTGACCCCGAGCGCAAAGCCGTCGCGAACCTGTTGGCCGAGCGCGGCGGCGGGTCCCGAGAGGGTCACGATCAAACCCAGCTTGATTTTCTCCTGGGCGAGGGAAGGACTCACCGCGGTGCCAAGCAGCAAGGCGGCTGCGGCCAACGTCATTTGCGTCTTCATGATCTGTCCCCCGTGACAACAGGACTTGCGCTGCAAGCCGCTACTCCAATCCAAGTTTATGCCGATGATTGCTGCCGCGGCAAGCGAGCTCAAGGCGTCGTCATCTGCGGGCAGCGGCGCATGCAAGCGGCGCGCCAATTATTTGAAGCCTAAAGAAATCGGCATGCGGTCGATTGGTGAGGCTTTAGGCTTGCAGCCGGCTTCGATTTATTTGAAGCTCAAAACGTTGGGATTCCGTGCCGGGCGCCCATGCCGGCCGAGAGTGACTGCATCAACATGCTCGATTCCGAGACCAAGGCCGTCGAAACGCCGGAGGATCACGCCGAAGAGCTTCGGCTGTGGCTGCGCCTCTTGACCTGCGCGACCCTGATCGAGGGCGAGGTCCGTGGCCGGCTGCGGTACCGCTTCGACGTCACATTGCCTCGCTTCGATCTGATGGCGCAGCTCGACAAGGCGCCGGACGGCATGACGCTGTCCGACGTCTCCAAGCGCATGATGGTGTCGAACGGCAACGTCACTGGCCTCGTCGAGCGCCTCGTGGAATCCGGTCATCTCGACCGCCGCACGTCGGAGACGGACCGCCGCGTCCAGGTGATCCGGCTGACCAAACTCGGTCGGGCCGAGTTTCGCAGAATGGCCGCGGAACACGAGACCTGGATCGCCGATCTCTTCGGCGATCTGACGCCGAAGGATGTGCGCGAGCTGATGCGCCTGCTCGCCAAGACCAAGGCGTCGGCGCAGAAATCGGCCGCTCGCCGCCGGGCCTAGGTCCGCGGCTGAGGCACCCACAATCCCGTTTGCCGCCGGAAAAAGCATGGGATGCCCAAAATCCGCTATTGCGCGAAATTGCTTTAAGCCTAAAATGTTTCCGAGTTAGTGCTGCCGGGTGCTTTCCATGCTGAAAGGAGCGTGCGATGGCCAACGCCGCCAAGGTTCAAGTCTCGGGCTCGCGTGACGACGACGCCGCGACTGCCCATGTCGATGCGTTCGCGCGGCAGCATCTTCCGCCACGCGAACTCTGGCCGGAATTCATCTTCACGCGACCGGAACTGCAATATCCGCCTCGCCTCAACTGCGTCAGCTATTTCCTCGACCGCTGGGTCGAGCAGGGACATGGCGACGCTCCCTGCGTGATCAGCCCCGCCGTCGGCTACACCTATCGTGAGCTGCAAACGCTCGTGAACCGCATCGCCAATGTGCTGGTCGGCAAGCTAGGTCTCGTCACCGGCGGGCGCGTGCTGCTTCGCTCGGCCATCAATCCGATGATGGTCGCGACCTATCTGGCGGTAATCAAGGCCGGAGGCATCGTCGTAGCGACCATGCCGCTGTTGCGCGCCAAGGAGCTGTCTTATCCGATCCAGAAGGCGGAGATCACGCTCGCGCTCTGCGATGGCAAGCTCGCCGAGGAAATGGAGAAGGCGAAAGCCGCGGCCCCCGGCCTCAAGCGCGTAGTCTATTGGGGTAACGGCGGCAGCGACTCGCTCGAGGCGCTGATGGGGGATGCAAGTCCCGAGTTCAACGCTGTCGATACTGCCTCCGACGACGTCTGCCTGATCGCGTTCACGTCGGGCACGACCGGCGATCCCAAGGGCACCATGCATTTCCACCGTGACATGCTGGCGGTGTGCGATGGCTATGCGCGCAACATCCTGCGCGCGGAGCAGAAGGATCGCTTCGTCGGCTCGGCACCGCTCGCCTTCACGTTTGGCTTCGGCGGTGTGCTGTTTCCGATGCACATCGGCGCCTCCTTCGTCGTTCTGGAGAAGACGGCGCCCGACGACATTCTGAATGCGATCGAGCAGTACAAGACGACGGTCTGTTTCACCGCGCCGACCGCGTACCGGGCGATGATTGGCAAGCTTCCGGGCCGCGATATTTCCTCGCTTCGCAAATGCGTGTCCGCCGGCGAGACGCTGCCCAAGCCGACATTCGATGCTTGGCTGAAGGCGACCGGCATCAAGCTGATGGACGGCATCGGCTCGACCGAGCTGCTGCACATCTTCATCAGCGCGACCGAGGACGAAATCCGCCCCGGTGCGACGGGCAAGCCGGTGCCAGGATATGAGGCGAAGATCGTCGATGAGTCCGGCAATGATTTGCCGCCGGGCACGATGGGACGGCTCGCCGTCCGCGGGCCGACCGGATGCCGTTATCTCGCCGACGAGCGGCAGCGCAAATACGTCCAGAACGGCTGGAACATTACCGGCGACACCTATCTGATGGATAGCGAGGGCTATTTCTGGTACCAGTCACGCTCGGACGACATGATCGTGTCGGCGGGCTACAACATCGCAGGCACGGACGTCGAGGCGGCGCTGCTCACGCACCCATCCGTCGTCGAGTGCGGGGTCGTCGGCGCGCCGGACGAGGCGCGCGGCATGATCGTGAAGGCCTATGTCATTGCCGCACCGGGCGTAATGCCGGACGCCGAGTTCGTGACTGCGTTGCAGGAGCATGTCAAACGCGAGATCGCGCCATACAAATATCCGCGCGCGATCGAGTTCGTGACGCAACTCCCGAAGACCGAGACCGGCAAACTAAAGCGCTTTGCCCTGCGGCAACTGGCGCAGACCGCGGTGACGTCCTCCGGCGTCGCGGCGGAATGAGAAGGATAGAGAATTGTCTGTGACGACGCCGAAAGGCCCGCACCTCGCGGCGCTGCCGACAGCAGCCGAGGACGAAACCCGCGCCAGGGCGCAGGTGCTCCAGCCGTCCGGTTGGCCGGTGCCGAAAGGCTATGCCAACGGCATGGCCGCCGAGGGACGCATTGTCGTCACTGGCGGCGTCATCGGCTGGGATGCCGAGGAGCGTCTCGCGGAGGGTTTTGTCGCGCAGGTGCGCCAAACCCTAGGCAACATCGCCGCGATCCTCGCAGAGGGCGGCGCGCAGCCCGAGCATTTGGTGCGCCTGACTTGGTACGTCGTCGACATGGACGAGTACCTGGCGAACCTGAAAGAGCTCGGTAAGGTCTACCGCGCCATCTTCGGCACCCACTATCCAGCGATGGCGCTGGTTCAGGTCGCCCGCCTCGTCGAGACGGCGGCGCGGGTGGAAATCGAAGCCACCGCCGTCATTCCGCGCTGAACTGCGATCGGGCGCTCGCTCAGCTTGCCTTGGTCACCTTGCCTTGGTCAGCTTGCCTTGGCGAGGTCATCATCCTCGGGCGAGTTCAGATATATTCCTGACATGGTGTCGACCCAGCAGAGATGGTCATGCACCTTCTTCACGCCGTTGACGTTCTCCGCTGCGACGACCGCGGCCTGTCGCGCGCGCTCCTCGGTGATGACGCCGCTGAGATGAACGATGCCGTCGCGGACGATGACATTCAGCCCGAACGGGCACCAGTCGTTCTTCTCCATGGTATCGATGATGCGGCTGCGAATGTGATCGTCGTCCGCGGTCGGGTCGGGTACGTCCCGGGCGAGGTCCGCCACCGCCTGGAGCAGGTTCGCCCGCGACACGATGCCGACGATTTTGTCGCCGCGGATCACCGGCAGACGCTTCACATTGTTCCGTTCCATGAGGTCGACGATCTCGGCAAGTGCCGTATCCTCGCTGATGGTCACCGGTGAAGGGGTCATCACCTCCGAGACCTTGCGGCCGTGCTCGTGGATGAAGTCGTTGGCCGATTTGCCGGATCCGAGAATGAACCGCAGCCAGCGCCCGCGCTTGCGTCCCGTGCGGATTTCGCTGCGGCGGATGAAGTCGCCTTCCGAGACCACGCCGATCAGCTTGCCGGCGCCGTCCACAACCGTGAGACCGCTGACATGCCGCTTCAGCATGATGTTTGCCGCCTCGACGATGCTGGTGTCGGGGGTAACCGAGATGACCGACCGGGTCATGATCTGATGGGCACGCATGGCAGTCTCCGCTGGCTTTTGATGACTCTGAAGTTGAGCTTAATCTCGGCATGGCGATTGGATTTGACGCAGGTCAATCAAGGAAAGTCCGCCGCGGCGAGTAGCCCGACTTGATGCAGCTCAACGTTTCCGGCCCGGTTGACTGTACCCTGATGGAGAAGCGCCCCTTGTGGGTGATCAGGAGGCTGATCGTGAGTGAGCTCGTCCAGTTGCAAGAGCCTGCGGCCGAACCGTTGCCCTCCAATCCAATTGCAGGGCTGGCCAGCGCGAACCAGCGTGCGCTGGATACCGCCCTTGGAGCGCAGGGGCTCATATTCGAGGAGGTCGTGTTCATGGCCAACGAACTCCTGGACCGAACGCAAACCGAGACACATTTGTTCGCGGAGTTCGTGTCGAAACTGGCAGGCTCTCACTCCGTGAAGGATTGGACAACCATGTACCGGGAATGCAGCCAGCATCAGCTCGACTTCATTCGTCGCGACTGCGATCGGTATTTTCGGCATGGCGAACGGGTCGCGGCAGCCATCCTTGGCATGCTGAACGAGCGGCCGCGGCTGACCAGCGCTGTCGCTGACGGAAAATCCGGAACGCCTAAGAATATCCAGCCATGAACGTCACGCAGGCATCGAACCTCCTGCTAGCCGAAGGGCAACTGGCGTCGGAGCCGCCCGTCGATCTGGTAAAGGGTTCCGCAACGCCGGCCGCGACCGTTCAGGAGCGTATTCCGGCTGGCGATGCGCCGTCCGTGCCCGAACCATATCCGCTCGATCGGGCCTTCCATGCGATGCTGGCGCGATTCACCGGCGGCATTTCGCCATTAGCGCTGTCGCTCGCCTATCTCGATTGGAGTTCGCATCTTGCAGCAGCACCGCAGCGCCAATTGGAGCGGACGCGCGAGATCGTTCGGGACACCAGCCGGTATTTCGACGCCGTCGCGCATGCCGCTGCACCAGGCCAAAACCCCTGGTCGGTGATCAAGCCTCAAGCGCAGGACCGTCGCTTCGCAGGGCCGTTATGGCAAAGCCCTCCTTTCAACTTGATGGCGCAGTCGTTTCTCCTCGGAGAACGGTGGTGGCACGATGCTGCGACGGGTGTGCGTGGCGTCGCCCCCACGAATGAAGCAATCGTCGAGTTCTCGGGACGCCAGATCCTCGACATGCTTGCACCATCGAATTTCGCTGCCACCAACCCCGAGGTCCTTCAGAAGGCCTTACAGAGTGGGGGAAAGAATTTCGTACTCGGGTGGCAGAACTGGTGCAGGGACTTGATGCGCATGCTCTCCGCGGGAAAACCGGCAGGCGACGAACAGTTCATTGTCGGCAAAACCGTCGCGACGTCGCCCGGCAAGGTTGTCTATCGAAACGAGCTGATCGAGCTGATTCAGTATCATCCCACCACCGAAAAGGTGCGGCCGGAGCCGATCCTGATCGTGCCCGCATGGATCATGAAATACTACATCCTCGACTTGTCGCCGCGGAACTCGCTCGTCAAATATCTGACCGGCGAGGGCCTCACCGTATTTGCGATATCCTGGCGCAGTCCGAACGCGGCCGATCGCGACGTGGCGTTTGATGACTATCGCACATCGGGCGTCCTTGCTGCGCTGGATGCGATCGCCTGCATCTTGCCGCGCCGGAAAATTCATGCGCTTGGCTACTGCCTGGGTGGCACCTTGTTGTCGATCGCGGCCGCAGCGATGGCGCGCGACGGCGATAATCGGCTGAAGACAATCACGATGCTTGCTGCGCAGACGGATTTCACCGAAGCAGGCGAGCTGACGCTTTTCATCAACGAGAGTCAGGTCTCGTTCCTGGAAGACATGATGTGGGAGCGAGGCTATCTCGATACGACGCAGATGGCCGGCGCTTTTCAGCTGCTGCGCTCGAACGATCTGATCTGGTCGCGGCTCTCGCACAATTATCTGATGGGGGAGCGGGCACCGCCGAGCGATTTGATGACCTGGAATGCCGACGCCACGCGCTTGCCCTATCGCATGCACTCTGAATATCTGCGCAAGCTGTTCCTCAGCAATGACTTGGCTGAAGGTCGCTACCGCGTCGACGGCAAGAGCATATCACTCTCCGACATCCACACGCCGATGTTTGTTGTCGGCACGGTCAGGGATCACGTGGCGCCGTGGCAATCCGTCTACAAGATTCACTATCAAGTCGATGCCGATGTGACCTTCCTGTTGACGAGCGGAGGCCATAACGCCGGCATCGTCGCGCCTCCTGAGGAGCCCGGGCACAGCTACCAGATCATGACCAAGGCGGCGGATGCGCCCTATGTCGATCGCGATGAATGGCTGAAACTGGCACCGCATGCGAAGGGGTCGTGGTGGCAAGAATGGTCCAGATGGCTGACCGCCCGCTCTGGTGCACTCAATGAGCCGCCACGGATGGGGTTTGGGAACGTCGACAGCCTGCCCGACGCGCCGGGAGACTACGTCCACACCTAGTCCTCAGGCTCCGCATTCGGCGCAAGGTCGGCGGAGCGGAACGGCTTGGCCTTGCCGAGTTTCCGGTAGGCGCGCGAGGCGGTCCGCAACAGTTTCTTTTCGCGCTTGCGGTTGAGGAAGCGAATGCCCGCCTCGGGGACGGCCTCGTTCAATGACGCCGCCAAGGTTTGCCCTCGCGCATCGTCATTCAATTGCCCGAGGGATTTTTGCGCCTTGCGCAATTGCTTGAGGATCGACTTCTGCTTGGTCAACGACTCGTCGGCGAAAAGGTCCTCGAGCGATTCGACCGAATAGGTCAGCCGCTTGTTGAGAAGCCGCAGCTTGTGCCGTTTCCCGACGTTGAGCTTGCGGAGCTTGCGTGCTTTCTTGAGCAGCGTCCTTTCCCATTCCGTGAGTTTCGCTGTAGCGTGGTCGGCGAGCGTGCAGCGGCGTAGCCTGATAGCTTCCTTGCTGCGCCGGGTCGACCAGGGGCCGCTCTCGATCCAGGCTGACGTCTGCTCGACGAGACGGCGATACCGCGCGGATTGCAGCGCGCGCGCCAACTGGCGATGGCTCTCGGCGCGCTTTTCGTCCCAATGCTGGAGCTCGGCAATCACGGTCAACTCGCCTCCACTCTCGGCGATGACCCGCTCGATTGCCACGTCGAGGTCCCGCACCATGCCGAGTTGGCTGTTCAACCATTTTAGTTCGGTCCAGACCTCCGGCCGAAGGGCATCATCGACCATCGGCGAGAAGAAGCGGATGGCGGTGCGCAGATGCGTCAGTGCAATCCGGATCTGGTGCAGCGCCTCGGGATCGCCGCGGCAGGTGCCGTCATGCTGCGCGAGAACGGCGGCGAGGTGACGGCGAGCGATGATCCGGAAGGCCGTGTCGCAGACCATGCCGGGGCTGAGGCGGCCGGGCAGGGCATTGCGCCTCGCCGCAAGCTTGATGCGCGCGGCCGTCGAACTCGTGCTGGGTCGCGCCATCTGCAGATTGCCTTATTTGCTTTCGGCGATCGCGTCCCGGCAGTTCTGGAGCGTCTGCTCTTGCGTGCCGGATGCATCGATGGTCGCCCAACCGACATGGCCGATATTATAGTGCTCTTGCAGCGCGGCAACCTCTTGCGTGGCGTCGGATGCGTCGCCCCGGCGGCCTCCGATCCGCGCCTGCCGGGTCGGGAGATCCGCAACCAGAAACAGGCCGCTCAGCGGCACGTTGCGCTTGCGCGCCAGTGCGGCGACCGCGTCTCGTTCGTCCTCACGGGCGAACACGCCGTCGATGATCGCTGAATGGCCTTGCGCCAGCACCCGCCCGGCGTGCCCGGCCAACATGTCGTAAACGCGGGCCGTGACCTCCGGCGTGTATGCGGATGCCGGCAGCCGGTCCGTATCTTCGACCCCGAACATCTGCTTGCGGACGAGGTCGCTGCGCAGCACGACGGCCCCCGGCAGCGGCGTAATATCCGGCGCGAGCGCGCGTGCCAAAATCGTCTTTCCGGTGCCTGACAATCCGCCGACTGCTACCAGCCGGGGGGCTGGCGGCTGGATCAGCACGCGGGCGAGGCCAAAATAGCGCCGTGCACCGTCGAGAATGCCCGTATCATGGGGATGCGGCGGCTTCAGCCGTGCCAGCGCGACCTGGGCGCGGATCGCCGCCCGGATGGACATGAACAGCGGCAGTGCGGAGAGAGCGTCGAGATTCTCAACCGAAGTTGCGGCGAGGTAGCGGTTCAATACGATGTTGGCCGCGCGTGGTTGATCGTGATGCAACAGGTCCATCAATCCGAATGCGAGATCGTAGAGCACGTCGGTGGTTGCCATCTGGGCGTCGAACTCGATGGCGTCGAACAGCACCGGCTGCTCGTCGATCGCCACGATGTTCGCAAGATGCAGGTCGCCATGGCAGCGGCGCACGAAACCTTGACGGCCGCGCTCTTCGAGCAAAGGCCGGAGGCGGAGGAACATTGCCTGCGAGTCTCTGCTGATCTGCACGATCTCTTCGGCTTCGAAATGATTGCCGGCCCGCAGGCCATTGCTGTTGCCATCGATCAGGCCGGGGATGGAGGAAACCCATGCGTTGCCGTCGGCGCGAACAGCCTGCGCGTGCGAAGCCACGATCGTCTCGGCGACGGCCGATACAAGACTTTCATCCAGCGGGCCGGCCTTGGCCAGATGATCCAGCGTTCGGTTTTCGTCGAAGCGCAACATATCAACCGCGTACTCGATCGGCCGGCCGCTTCCGTCGACCTTCACCGATCCATCGGCCTCTTCCGTGATCGCGACGACGCGGTGATAGATCTGCGGCGCCAGCGGCCGGTTGATCCTGATCTCCTCCTCGCACGCCGTCCTGCGCTTCTCGAGCGTCGAATAATCGAGGAACGGAAATTGCACGGCGCGCTTGATTTTCAGAGCACGCCCGCCTTCGAGAAAGACCGAAGCTGCGTGCGTATCGATCCGCCTCACGTTTGGATGATCCGCGGAATTGGTGAGCGCCGCAAAGATCCGGTCCTGGGTCGCAGAATCGTCGGTCATTCCAGCTGGTACGTCCAGATGCGTCGGAAGGCGGCTCGCCCCGCGATCAGGGTAATCCATAGAAGCAGACCGCGGCCAGTCCTTGACTTCGGTCAACGCCTGTCTCCCTCGACCGGTCGGAGTTCCCGGGCTTGACGAGGATCAAGCGTCCCAACGAAAGCCGGCCTATTCTGGTGGCCAAGGAGAATTCCGATGCCGATCAAGGACGTCTTTCTGCCGCTCGTCGGCCAGCCACGCGGCCCGGCCCTTGCTGCGATCGAGAAATGCGTGGCCGTTGCCGGCGACCTCGGCGCCAGGATCACCGCGCTGGCACTCGAAGAGGATGTTTTCGTGCGGCCGAAGGTGATGCTCCCCGATGCGGCCGAGGCAAACGGGTCGCTTGAGGCCGGCGATAGTCAGCATCTCCTGGATGCGTTCACCCGCGCAACCTCCCGCACCGGCATTCGCGCTCAAAGCCGGTCGGCCAAGGTGCCGGCAGACCAGATCGCGTCAGTCCTGGCCGAACACGGGCGCTTCAGCGATCTCACGCTGGTCCCCGTGAAGCCACACGACAGCCGAACCGAGCACATCATCGAGACGCTCCTGTTCGAATCCGGGCGGCCAGTGCTGCTCTGCCCGGAGCAGCATGTGGACCAACTGCGCCCGGAATTCGAGAACATCATGATCGCTTGGGATCACTCGGCGCGTGCGGCGCGGGCGGTCGGCGACGCGCTGCCTATCCTTCAGGCAGCCGCCTCGGTCCGCGTGGTGACCGTAGCGGACGACAAGTCCGACGCGATCGTGCAATCCGGGACGGCTCTGGTCGATCACTTGAGGGAACACGGGGTCTACGCCTCGTTCGAAACCACGAAGGGCAGCGGCAGCTCGATTGGCAAAGTGCTCGGAAGCTGGGCGAATTCCCATGCCATCGATGCGATCGTCATGGGCGCCTACCATCATTCGCGCCTGAACGAGATCGTTTGGGGCGGTGTGACAAAGACCGTCATTGGCGAGCCACCGTGCTGGGTTATGATCTCGTACTAGGCGGGTCGCCACTTTCTCGGCTTGATCGTCAACCATCGGAACCGCCACCGACCGGGCGCATTTGCTTTCATGTCAACCTATCGTCTGAAGAACCTGCTGTCGCCGCGTTCGGTCGCGCTCGTCGGTGCGAGCGCCCGCCCGGTCTCCGTTGGACGCGCCGTTCTGGAGAACATCCGCAAGGCTGGATTCACGGGACAGTTCGGCCTCGTCAATCCGCGCCATGCCGAGATCGGCGGCGTCGCGGCCGTGGGCAACCTCGATCAATTGCCGTTCGTGCCCGAGCTTGTGGTCATCACCGCGCCGGCGCGCGCGGTTCCCGGCATTGTCGATCAAGCCGGGCGGCGCGGCTCGGCGGGCGCCCTGATCGTCTCGGCCGGGCTCGGCCATGGACCGGGCTCCCTGCACGAGGCGGCCATCGCTGCGGCCCGCAAATACGGCATGCGGCTGATCGGGCCGAACTGCTTGGGCATCATGATGCCCGGCGTGAGCCTCAATGCGAGTTTTGCCGCGCACATGCCGGGGCCTGGGAATCTCGCGCTGATCTCGCAATCGGGCGCGATCGCGGCCGGCATGGTCGATTGGGCCGCGCAGCGCGGCGTCGGCTTCTCCGGCATCGTCTCGATCGGCGATCAAATCGACGTCGATATTGCCGATCTGCTCGACTATTTCGCGATGGATCACAAGACCCGCGCGATCCTGCTCTATATCGAGGCCATCAAGGACGCGCGCAAGTTCATGTCGGCCGCGCGCGCCGCGGCGCGCGTGAAGCCCGTTGTCGTGGTGAAGTCCGGCCGAATGGCGCAGGGTGCGAGGGCGGCTGCCACCCATACCGGTGCGCTTGCGGGCGCCGACGCCGTCTATGACGCGGCGTTCCGCCGCGCGGGCGTCCTGCGGGTCTCCGATCTGCGCGAACTGTTCGATTGCGCCGAGACGCTCGGCCGCGTCGAGTCGCCGGCAGGAAAGCGCCTCGCCATCCTGACCAATGGCGGCGGCATCGGCGTCCTCGCTATCGACCGATTGGTCGAGCTCGGCGGCATTCCGGCGACCATCTCGGCGGACGCCCGCAAGAAACTCGATGACGCGCTGCCGCCGACCTGGTCCGGCGCAAATCCCGTCGACATCGTGGGCGACGCCGATGCGTCGCGCTATGCGGCGGCGCTCGAGGTGCTGCTCGCCGACGCCGACAACGACGCGGTCCTGGTCCTCAACGTGCAGACCGCGATCGCCTCGGCCGCCGATATCGCAACGATGGTGACCGAACGCGTCAAGGCATACCGCGAGAAGCACCGCAGTTGGGCCAAGCCGGTGCTTGCCGCCTGGATCGGGGCAGACCAGAACATCATCGAAACACTGTCCGGCGCCGGCATTCCGAACTATCCGACCGAGGACGACGCCGTGCGCGGCTTCATGTACCTCGTGAGGCATCGCGAAGTCGTGGAGGAGCTGAGCCAGGTTCCACCCGCAATGCCAGACACTTTCGTGCCGGACGCACGTACTGCGAAGCAGATCATAGCTGCTGCCATCGCAGACGGCCGCCAATGGCTTGAACCCGTCGAGATCAAGCACCTGCTCGAAGCCTACGATATCGCGATGGTGCCCACCTACGCCGCGGCCGATGTCGAGCAGGCGGTGGCCTACGCGAGCGACATCTTTGCGCAAGGCGCCACCGTCGTGCTGAAGATCATGTCGCGCGACATTGTCCACAAATCCGATGTCGGCGGCGTCGTGCTCAATCTGACGACGGTCGAGGCGGTGCGCGCCGCCGCTACCGATATTCTCGCCCGGGCGAGCAAGCTGCGTCCGCAAGCCCGCATCGAGGGCGTCATCGTGCAGGCGATGGTGGTCAAGGCGAAGGCGCGCGAGTTGATTCTGGGTCTCGCCGACGATCCCACCTTCGGCACCGTCGTTGTGTTCGGCCGCGGCGGGACCGCGGTCGAGATCATCAACGACAAGGCGCTTGCGCTGCCGCCGCTCGATCTGCAACTGGCCCGCGACCTGATCGACCGCACGCGCGTGTCCCGGCTGCTTCGCGCTTACCGGGACGTGCCGGCGGTGAAGCCCGACGCCGTCGCCATGGTCCTGGTCAAACTTGCGCAGATGGCCGCCGACATCCCCGGGATCCGCGAATTCGACATCAATCCGCTGCTGGCGGATGAAACCGGCGTGACCGCGGTCGACGCCCGCGTGGCGGTCGGGCTGCCGCAACGGAAGTTTGCCGGCTCCGGCGCCGCCAACTTCGCCGTTCGGGCCTATCCGTCGCAATGGGAGCGCCGCCTCAAGCTCAAGGAGGGCTGGCGGATCTTCGCGCGGCCCCTGCGTCCGGAGGATGAGCCGACCATCCACGCATTCCTGAGTCATGTCACGGCGCACGACCTTCGTCTGCGTTTCTTCGCGCCGATGAAGGAGTTCACTCACGAGTTCATCGCCCGCCTGACCCAGCTCGACTATGCGCGCGCGATGGCCTTTATCGCGTTCGACGAGGCGACCGGTGAAATGGTCGGCGTGGTCCGACTCCACTCGGACTCGGTCTACGAGAGCGGCGAATATGCGATCCTGCTGCGGTCCGACCTCAAGGGCAAGGGTCTGGGCTGGGCCCTGATGCAACTGATCATCGACTACGCGAGATCGGAGGGGCTCAAAGCGATTTCCGGTGATGTTCTCAGGGAGAACACCACGATGCTCGAAATGTGCCGGCAGCTCGGCTTCGAGGTGAAGCCGGATACGACTGAGCCGGATATTTGCGACGTCAGGCTGAAACTCTGAGCGCGCCCGTTAGGGGCGCGCTTCAGCCGGATTTGCGGCGGCGGAGTCCTCGGCCGTTCTCCGCAAATTCTTGATCAGGACCGCAATCAGCGGCACCAGCACGGGCAAGATCGTGCTGAGCGGATGATGGACGGCGCCCGACACCTGGGCCTGGAGTGTGCGCGCCTCGAGCTGAAGAGCTTCGATGGATGCGCCGTGAATCTCGTTGGCGAGTTCGATGTCGCGGCCTGCAGGAGGCCGGCCGGCAATCACAAAGAGAATTGCCGCGATGGCAAAATTGACGGCGCCAAGGATGGCGGCCGCGCCAATGGCACTCCAGATCTGCACCAGTGCGAAATAGGCGGACAGCTCCAGCATCAGGAGCCCGAACGCGGCGATCAGCGCCGCAAAGGCGCGCAGGCCGAGGCCGATCAGCAGGTGGCGCAGCCTGATGTCCGCGATGATCCTGTCGGTACGCCAGAGCACTCGCAGATGTTTGACGACGTTTTCCGTGTTCACCTAGTGCCTCCGCAGCATGAATCCGACGACCACGCCGAGCGCGAAGGCCGAGGCAAGCGATGTGATCGGGCGCTCCGCAATGAGGCCCTGAAGCTGCTCCTGCTCCTCATCGACGGTCTCGCCGAGCTCGGCGAGCGCAGCCTTGATCTGATCGGCAAGGGCCTCCGCGCGGTCTTTCGAACTTTCGAACATCTCCTCGCCGGCCGTGCTCAGCAAGCGTGTGACGTCAACCTTCAGCGTGCGCAGTTCTTCGCTCATCCTGTCGCTGTCGAACATGGACCTGATTTCCCCTTTAATGGAATCAAACCTAGGACCGGCCGGCGCGAGCGCGCTTGATTTGCGTCAAGGAGGCAGACGCGTCGTGGTCTTGAGACAGGTCAAACCGGCTGCCACATGCCGGCCTAGAATGACCGGCTGAATGCGGACCCGGTTGTCCCGATGAGGTGGAAGCGTGAACTCCGAACCGCTGTTGCTGGCAACGCCCTCCGGCGAAGAGCTGAAATTGTGCCCGGAAGGGCCGTGGATTGCCGCGAACGTGTCGATGCTGGAGACATTGTCCCGGTCGGTCGGGGCGGATGTCGATCGATCCAGAACCGTGACGCTGGACATGTCAGGCGTCAGCGCGCTCGACACGCTCGGCGCCTGGGTCCTGGAAAAGCTGTCGCGCAGGGCTTCATCATCCGGTCGATCGGCCGAGTTTATCGGTGTCGCCGACCATTTCAGTGGCCTGATGGAGGAGGTGCGTCAGGTCAACCGCCACACCCCGCCGCCGGCGCCTGCACCCAACCCTGTCCTGCTAAGACTGAACGATCTCGGCAAGTCCACGGTCGGCGGGCGCGAAGACATCACGATCTTTCTTCAAATGCTGGGCGCGTTGTTCATGGCCGTGATCGGCGTGCTGCGCCGGCCGCGCTCGCTGCGGTTGACATCGCTGATCTATCAGCTCTACCGCATCGGCTGGCAGGCCATCCCCATCGTCGTGCTGATCACCTTCCTGATCGGCGCCATCATCGCCCAGCAGGGATTTTTCCATTTCCGCAGGTTCGGCGCGGAATCCTACACCGTCGACATGGTCGGCATCCTGGTGCTGCGCGAGCTCGGCGTGCTGATCGTCGCCATCATGGTCGCCGGCCGCTCGGGAAGCGCCTACACCGCCGAGCTCGGCTCGATGAAGATGCGCGAGGAGATCGATGCACTTTCGACCATGGGCCTCGATCCCGTCCATGTCCTGATCCTGCCGCGGGTTGTGGCCCTGGTCATTGCGCTGCCGATCCTTGCTTTCATCGGATCGATCGCCGCACTCTATGGCGGCGGCCTGATCGCGCAGTTTTACGGCGGCATGGCGCCGGCGATCTATATCGCGCGGCTGCACGATGCGATCTCGGTCGCCCATTTCGAGGTGGGCATCCTGAAGGCGCCGTTCATGGCGCTGGTGATCGGAATCGTCGCCTGCAGCGAGGGCTTGCGTGTGAAGGGCAGCGCCGAGTCGCTGGGACGACAGACCACGATTTCGGTGGTCAAGTCGATCTTCCTGGTGATCGTGCTCGACGGCCTGTTCGCGATCTTCTTCGCCTCGATCGGAATGTGATCATGAGCGAATCGCTAGAGCAGTTCGCGATCCGCGTCCGCGACCTCGTGGTCGGCTTCGGCCGGCAGACCGTGCTCCATCATCTGTCGCTCGATGTGCGCCGGGGTGAGATCCTCGGACTCGTGGGGGCGTCGGGTGGCGGCAAGTCGGTGCTGATGCGAACCATCATCGGCCTCATCCCGCGCCAAGGCGGCACCATCGAGGTCACGGGACGGCCAATCGGCGGCCGCACCGAAGGCGCGGCCACGACATGGGGCATTCTGTTCCAGCAGGGCGCGCTGTTCTCCTCGCTGACGGTGCGGCAGAACATCCAGTTTCCGCTCCGTGAAAATCTCGTCCTGTCGCAGGAGCTGATGGACGAGATCGCGATCGCCAAGCTCGAAATGGTCGGGCTGCGGGCGCAGGACGCCGATAAATATCCGGCGGAGCTATCCGGCGGCATGACCAAGCGGGTCGCGCTGGCGCGCGCGCTCGCGCTCGATCCGCCGATCCTCTTCCTGGACGAGCCGACCTCGGGTCTCGATCCGATCGCGGCGGGCGATTTCGATGCGCTGATCGGGACACTGCAAAAGACCCTCGGCCTCACCGTGTTCATGGTCACCCATGATCTGGCGAGCCTGACCACGGTCTGCGATCGGGTCGCTGCTCTCGCCGACGGCAAGATCGTGGCGATCGGTCCGATGCGCGAACTGCTGCAATCCGAGCATCCCTGGGTGCGCGCCTATTTCCATGGCAAGCGCTCGCAGATGCTGCAACACGAGATGAGATGAGACATGGAAACCCGCGCTCCCTACGTGCTGATCGGCAGTTTCGTCCTGGCCGCGATCCTCGCGGTGTTCGGCTTCGTCTACTGGCTGAACAACACCGGCGGCATCGGGCCGCGCACGAGCTATCACGTGCAATTCCAGGGCCCGGTGCCCGGTCTTCTGGTCGGCGCCGGCGTGCTGTTCAACGGCATCCGCGTCGGCGAGGTCACCCAGCTCGGGCTTGCGCCGGACAATCCACGCTTCGTCAATGCGACGATATCGGTTGCTTCAACCACGCCGGTGCGCGCCGACAGCAGGGTCGGGCTCGATTTCCAGGGGCTGACCGGCGTGCCGGTGGTGACGCTGGAGGGGGGCATCATCGTCGCCAAAGCCGGCGAGCCCCCGACCTTGATTGCCGAGGCCGGTGCGGGCCAGAGCATGATGCAGGCCGCGCGCGATGCACTGCGGCGGGTCGACACCGTGCTGGAGGACAATTCGGGCCCGCTAAAGGACACCGTCGCCAATCTCAAGACCTTCTCCGAGGGGCTTGCGCGCAACACCGGCAGGATTGACGGCATTCTGGCGGGCCTTGAGAAGATGACCGGCGGCGGAACGCCGGCGCAGAAAGTCACCTATGACCTGCGCACGCCGCAGAACCTCGGTCCGGCCGGCAAGACGCTCTCGGCGTCACTGGCCATCCCCGAGCCGACGGCGGTCGCCATGCTGCAGACCCAGCGTATGCTGTTCGCGCCCGGCGGCGATAATCCGGGCTTTGCGGACTTCCTCTGGGCCGACAGCATTCCCAAGCTGGTGCAGGCGCGGCTGATCGACAGTTTCGAGAATTACGACATCGCCCACGCGCCGTTGCGCACGGCCGATCTCGGGCAGGCGGACTATCAGCTGCTGATCGACATCAGGCGCTTCCGCATTGCCACGGAAGGGGAGACACGGGTCGAGATCGGACTGTCGGCACGGATCGTCGACAAGAACGGCAAGGTGATTGCCTCGCGTCTCGTCGAGACCAGCGAAAAGCTCGACAAGGTCGAGCCGGCCGTAGCGGTCGCAGCGTTCGATACGGCCTTCACGCGCATCGCGAGGGAGCTGATCGGCTGGACGGTGCAGGCGGTGTGACGCCGGCTATTCCAGGGTCTTGAGGTAGGACAGGAGATCGTGGATCTGGTCCGGACTGAGCTCGAAGGCCGGCATGTCGGCGTGGCCGGTGTTGATGCCCTCGGCCAGCGCCTCCCCAAGGCTCTCGATGGGATAGCGCTGGTGCAGGGCCCGCAGCGGCGGCGCGATCTTGAGCGGACTGTTCGACGCACGGTCGATCGCGTGGCAGCGCGCGCAATTGGCTCGCGCAAAGGCCTTGCCGCGTTGTTCGGCGGTCGGGGCAGCCAGGGCAGGCGTCATCAGAAGCAACCCGATCAACCCGTGACGCAGCGTTCCTTGCAGCATGTAAAGTGGCCCCGTTTATGTCTGGGAGAAGAATAGGGCGGGGATTCCCTCCAAAATTGATCTGGGTCAACCGGCTTTGGCGCAGTGCAGTAAAATGCAGCCGCGCGACGGAATGGGCCTGATGGGCACCCGGCGCTTGGAGCGGTCGATGAAGCCCGTAGTCACGATTGAGCCGAACTGGCAGCTCTGCAGCGATTGCGCTGTCCGCGCATCGGCGGTTTGTTCGTCGCTGGATGCGGTCGAGCTTCGGAAATTCGAGCATCTCGGCCGGCGTGTCCATTTTTCCTCAGGCGAGACTGTGTTCTCCGAGGAGGACATCACGACCTCGTTCTACAATCTCGTTGAGGGCGTCATGCGGCTGTACAAGCTGCTGACCGACGGCCGCCGGCAGATCGTGGGCTTTGCCTTGCCCGGCGATTTCCTGGGGATGAATGTTTCGGGCAGGCACAATTTTTCGGCCGATGCGATCGGCGCGGTGACCGTATGCCAGTTCGCTAAGGCACCCTTCGGCCGTTTCATCGAGGAGCGGCTGCACCTCCTCAGGCGGATCAACGAACTGGCAATTCGCGAGCTGAACCAGGCCCGGGACCACATGGTCCTGCTGGGTCGCCGTTCGGCGGACGAAAAGGTTGCGGCCTTTCTGCTCGGCTGGCGCGAGCGGCTGGTCTCGCTGAAGGGGGCGTCGGACACGGTTCCGCTTCCGATGAGCCGCCAGGACATCGCCGACTACCTCGGCCTGACCATCGAGACCGTCAGCCGCACCTTCACCAAGCTGGAGCGCCACGGCGTGATCGAGATCATTCATGGCGGGATCAGCCTGCTCGATCCGGCGAAGGTCGAGGCCCTGGCCGCAGCCTGATTCCGACGCAGCGCGGCTCGATTTTGATCGGGATCAATGCATTCGGCCGCGTGCCTCAGACAATGCCTGAAACCACAGGGGAGGGCATCATGCCGGCTGACGCGTTGCTTATGAGCATCTTTGTCGTGGCAATCTTTGTCACATTCGCCGGGGCACTGGTCTGGGCAGACCGGCAAACCAGTCCAGGCCGGCTCAAGTCAGACGTCAAGCGTCCTAGCTCCTGAGAATCACGGTCGCATTTTGAGGCGCCCGCGGCGCGGGCTATACCGTGCGAGCTCGGGACGGTTGGCAGCGCTTCAACGCAAGGCGGCGTGCGGCGCTTGCAACTCTGCATCGACAGGGACGCATTGGCTCACCCTTCGGATGCCGGCTTCGCGCCTGAACCGCGGCATTTTCGCTGCGTTTGCCTCAAACAGCTAGCATGCTTTCCGGTTGAAAAACTGGGCTACACTGACTACGCAGGGACCCCAGTGCCTCGCAGTCTTAGGAGCCCAGTGGCGTGCCTCAGGACAAGACCGGCGACGACCCCCGACAAGCGGCGGGGAATAAATTATCGGTCCTGCGCAAGCACCCGATCTTTGCGGATCTGGAGCCGGAGGCGCTGGATCAGCTCTGCCGTTACGCCAAGCACACCACGGTGAAGCGCGGCGCGACGATCGCTGCCAAGGGCGATCCCGGCAACAATCTGTTCGCGGTGATCACAGGGACGGTGAAGATTTCCTCTTCGTCGCCCGACGGCCGTAACGCCATTCTCAATCTGATCGGTCCCGGAGAGATCTTCGGCGAAATCGCGGTGCTCGACGGCGCCCCGAGGTCGGCCGATGCGACCGCCAACACCAATTGCGAGCTCTACATCATCGATCGCCGGGACTTCCTGCCGTTCGTGAAGAGCCAGCCGGCGCTCGCAATGAAATTCATCGAGCTGCTCTGCGCGCGCCTGCGCTGGACCAGCCAGCAGGTCGAGCAGGTGATCCTGCAAAATCTGCCGGGCCGGCTCGCGAGCGCGCTGCTCGGCCTCACCGAAGAGCGCAAGTTCGACTCCGGCAGCGGCACGCTTGCCATCACGCAGCAGGAGATCAGCGAGATGGTGGGGATGACGCGCGAGAGCATCAACAAGCAATTGCGCGCCTGGGCGGGCCGCAACTGGGTTCGGCTCGAGCACGGCGCCATTGTCGTGCTCGACATGGATGCCTTGCGTGAACTCGCCGAGAGCGGGCTCGACAGCTAGCTGTCGATGATCGCCACGGCGCGGGTCCAGCCCGCGGAGGCCCGCTCGATCTTCACCGGAAAGCATGAGATGGTGAAGCCGGTCGAAGGCAGCTGGTCGAGATTGTGCAGCTTCTCGAGATGGCAATAGCCGATGTGCCGCCCTGCCTTGTGGCCCTCCCAGATCAGGCCGGCATCTTTCGTTTCGGCATATTTCTTCGCGGTATGGACGAAAGGCGCGTCCCAGCTCCAGCCGTCGGTGCCGGTCAGCCGCACGCCGCGTTCGAGCAGATACATGGTGGCCTCATAGCCCATGCCGCAGCCTGAGCTGACATAGTCGGCTTGGCCGAACTTGGCGCCGGCGCCAGTGTTGACGACGACGATCTCAAGCGGCGACAGCGCGTGCCCGATCCGCCTCAACTCCTTCTCGACGTCGTCGGCGCTCGCCACGTAGCCGTCGGGAAGATGCCGGAAATCGAGCTTCACGCCGGGCTGAAAGCACCATTCCAGCGGGACTTCGTCGATCGTCCATGACCGCTCGCCGCGATTCATGGTCGGATGGAAATGCCAGGGCGCATCGAGATGCGTGCCGTTATGGGTCGACAGCGAGACCTGCTCGACCGCCCAGCCTTGGCCGTCCGGCAGGTCCTGTGCCGTGAGGCCGTCGAAGAACTGCAGCATCCGCGGCAGGCCCTGCTGGTGATCGATGTACTGGATCGTCGGGTGATTGCCCGGCGGATCCGCCGTCACGTCGTTTCTGAGCGGCACGGAGATGTCGATCAGCTTCCGCGGCATGGGCATTCCCCGGGATGGTCCGTTTTGTCAGCATCTTGAGGGGGCCGCACCGGGGGCGTCAAGCAACGCGCATGAACACTTCCCGCGGCCGACGGCAGGTTATTTCGGAAAAACAGGACGATGAGCCGGTTGTCTGCCCGAGGCCGGTCTGATCCATCGATGCAACTCTAGCATTGATCGATGCCGGATTTGGCTTGGACAGAGAATGCCGCGCGCCCTAGGGACGACAATGGCGCTTGACTTCCCACCGGAAGTGGAGCGACCCAAAGGCGGCCCGCAACATCTGCCCAACGACATAATCAACTCAGGAGGAAGCCCAGATGAAGATACTCACCGGCATCGTCGCAGCCGCTCTGCTGGCGGTCTCAGCCCCCTTGGCGACCGCACGCGATTTCCGTTCCGCCGACGTCCACCCCGCCGATTATCCGACCGTCGAGGCCGTCAAGTTCATGGGCAAGCAGCTCGCCGCGGCGAGCGGCGGCAAGCTCGGCGTGAAGGTGTTCCCCAACGGTGCGCTGGGCTCTGAGAAGGACACCATCGAGCAGCTCAAGATCGGCGCCCTCGACATGATGCGGATCAACGCATCGCCCTTGAACAACTTCGTGCCGGAAACCATCGTGTTGTGCCTGCCCTTCATCTTCCGGGACACGCAGCACATGCGCACCGTCCTTGACGGGCCGATCGGCGACGAGATCCTGGCGGCCATGGCGCCCGCAGGCCTGGTCGGCCTCGCCTATTATGACAGCGGCGCGCGGTCCATTTACACCGTCAAGGCTCCGATCAAGTCGCTCGCGGACGTCAAGGGTCTGAAAATTCGCGTCCAGCAATCCGACCTGTGGGTCGGCATGATCCAGAGCCTCGGGGCCAATCCCACCCCGATGCCGTATGGCGAGGTCTATACCGCTCTCAAGACCGGTCTGGTGGACGCTGCCGAGAACAACTGGCCGTCTTACGAGTCCTCGCGCCACTTCGAGGCTGCCAAGTTCTACAACATAACCGAGCACTCCCTGGCGCCCGAAGTTCTCGTGATGTCCAAGACGGTCTGGGACACGCTGAGCAAGGAAGACCAGGCGATGGTCCGCAAGGCGGCCAAGGAATCGGTGCCCGTCATGCGCAAGCTCTGGGACGAGCGTGAGCAGGCGTCCCGCAAGACCGTCGAAGCGGCCGGCGTTCAAGTCGTGACGATCGCCAACAAGAAGGAATTCGTCGACGCGATGAAGCCGGTGTACGACAAGTTCGCGGGTGACGAGAAGCTGAAGAGCCTCGTCAAGCGTATCCAGGACACGAAGTAAGGCCATAGCGTCGGTCCGGCGTTGCCGACTGGCGACGCCGGACCGACGCATTGGACGCGCGCAAGGAGACTTGCAAGGAGACTTGGATGACAGACCCTCACGTCGCAGACCACGAACTGGACGTAGCCGGACGCCCGTCAACCGGCTTGCTGTCCCGGATCAATGCTCCCGTCGCTCGGCTAGGGATGTATCTGTCGGTGACCGGGCTGCTCGTCATCGTCACCATCGTCTTCTACCAGGTGTTCGGACGTTACGTGCTCAATTCCAGCCCGACCTGGACGGAGAACCTTGCGTTGGTTCTGATCCTGTATGTCACGTTGATCGGCGCCGCCGTGGGCGTGCGCGATGCCGGGCATATCGGCATGGATAGTTTGCTGGTGATGCTGCCGGACCACACGCGAGAGAAAATCGAGCTTGTGATCCACGTCCTGGTGGCCGGGTTCGGCCTCGCTATGGCCTATAACGGCTGGATCCTCGGAGCGTCGGTCGGAACCGTGAAGATCCCCAATCTCGGGTTGCCCGAGGTCATCCGTTACGTGCCGCTGATCGCCTCCGGCGTCCTGATCGTCTCCTTTTCAATCGAGCACATCATCGCTCTCCTGCGCGGCGAAGAGGTCGTCCCCTCATGGAACTGATCATCCTCGGCGCCACTTTTTTCGGCTTCCTGGTGCTCGGCGTCCCCGTCGCCTTCGCGATCGGCCTCTCGGCGATTTGCACCATCCTCTACGAAGGCCTGCCGGTCGCGGTCATCTTCCAGCAGATGATGTCGGGGATGAACATCTTCTCCTTCCTCGCCATCCCGTTCTTCGTCTTCAGCGGTGAGCTGATGCTGCATGGCGGCGTCGCCGACAAGATCGTGCAGCTCGCCAAGAATCTCGTCGGACACATCCGCGGCGGGCTCGGCATGTCGAACGTGGTCGCCTGCACGCTGTTCGGCGGCGTGTCCGGCTCGCCAGTTGCCGACGTGTCGGCGATGGGGGCCGTGATGATCCCCATGATGAAGAAGGAAGGTTTCGACACCGACTACGCCGTCAACGTCACCACCCATGCTTCGCTGGTCGGAGCACTGATGCCGACCAGTCACAACATGATCATCTATGCGCTCGCCGCCGGCGGCAAGGTCTCGATCGGCGCGCTGATCGCCGCCGGTCTCCTGCCGGCGCTGGTGTTGATGGTGTGCATGCTGGTCGCCGCTTACGCGGTGGCGGTGAAGCGAGGCTATCCGGCCGGCAAGTTCCCGGGCTGGCCCGCGGTTTTTCGTTCGTTCGCCGCCGCTCTGCCCGGCCTTCTGATCGTCGGCATCATCCTTTCAGGCATCCTGTCGGGCGTGTTCACGGCGACCGAGTCCGCGGCCGTCGCGGTCACCTATACGATCCTGCTGACGTTCTTCATCTACCGCACCATGACCTTGCCGAACTTCCTGGGCGCCGCGGCCAAGGCGGTGAAGACGACGGGCGTGGTGCTGCTGCTGATCGGCGTCTCCACCATGTTCCAGTATCTGATGGGACTTTACGAGGTGGCCGACTTCGCCGGCGAGATGATGAGCAGGGTCTCGACGCAGCCCTGGGTCATCTTCCTGCTCATCAACGTCATCCTGTTCGTGCTGGGCACGTTCATGGACATGGCAGCGACCATCCTGATCTGCACGCCCATCTTCCTGCCGATCGCGATGAAGGCGGGCATGGATCCGGTGCAGTTCGGAATGCTGATGCTGATCAACTGCGCGCTGGGGCTGAACACCCCGCCGGTCGGGACCACCCAGTTCGTGGGCTGCGCCATCGGCGGCATCTCGGTGGGCGCGGTGATGCGCACCATCCTGCCGTTCTACGCCGCTCTGATCGCAGCTCTGATGTTCGTGACTTACGTCCCCGCCTTCTCGCTGTGGCTGCCCCGCCTGCTGATGGGCTACAAGGGCTAGCTGCAACGCAGGGAGAATCTATCCGTGACTGACTATCGCAAGCTCTTCGATCTCACCGGCAAGACGGCCGTGGTGCTGGGCGCCGCCTCGGGCATCGGCAAATCGTCGGCCGAGGCGCTGGCCGGGCTCGGCGCCCGTGTCGTCTGCGCCGATCGCGCGCTTGACGCCGCCGAAGCGACCGCCGCCGGCATTCGTGAGAAGGGCGGCTGGGCCGAGGCGGCTGGGTGCGACGCGGCGAGCGCCGCGGAGGTCAATGCGCTGGCCAGGATCGTGATGCAGAAATTCTCGCGGCTCGACATCGCGGTGACGACGCCCGGGCTCAACATCCGCAAGACCATCCTCGACTACACCGAGGAGGATCTCGACCGCGTCCTCAACCTCAACATCAAGGGCACGGTCTGGTTCTTCCAGGCCTTCGGCCGCATCATGGTCGAGCAGAAGGGCGGCAGCATCATCGCCTGCTCCTCGGTGCGGGCGGTGACCATCGAGCCGGGCCTGGGCGTCTACGGCTCGACCAAGGCCGCGATCGGCCTGCTGGTGAAGGGCTTTGCGTCTGAGGTTGGACGCTCCGGCGTGCGCGTCAACGCGATCGCGCCGAGCATCGCCGAGACCGCGCTGACCGGCCCGTTCAAGCAGCGTCCCGACATCTACAATCTCTACGCCGGCCACACCGTGTTCAACCGCTGGAGCAGCGCCGACGAGGTCGCGACCGCCGTGGCCTATCTCGCTTCCGATGCTGCGAGCTATGTCAGCGGCAGCACACTGTTCGTCGATGGCGGCTGGACCGCCGTCGACGGTCCGCCGACCGGCCTCACCCAGTTGCACACATAGGGCGGTTATCTAGCCTGTAAATCCGACGCGCTGGCGCAGATCCTTGCGGTCTGCGCCGGTCAGCAACGCGATCAGCGCCGCCGCCTCTTGCGGATGTGCGGCTCGCATGGTCACGCCGGCCGTGTACATCGTCACGAGCTCGCAGCCCGGCGGCAACGCCCCTGACAGCACGATACCGTCGGTCGCGATGATCTCGGTCGCCTGCGTGCAGCCGATCGGATGCGCGGCGGTGGATGCCGCAAGCTCCCGCATCGAAGTCGCGCCGTTGGGAAAGATCTTGAGGCGCGAAGCGACCTCGTAGGCGATGCCGAGCTGATCCAGCACCTTTGCAACGTGCTGTCCCGCCGTGGAGGCTTTCGTGTCCGGGACGTAGATCGCGTCGGCGCTGCGCAGCGCCTCGCGCAGGTCAGTCTCGGTCTTCACCGTCACCTTGGGATCGCGGCTACGGACCGCCAGCGCGGTCTCGACCCGTCCGACATCCGAGATCGAGGAGGGGATGACGAGCTTCTCTTCGGCAAGCTTTGCAAGCAGCGCCTGCGTCAGGATAACGAGATCGGCCGCCGTTCCCGCGCGCAGCTTGTCGGCCATGACGCCGACCGCGCCGAACTCGCCGTCGATGCCGAAGCCGGTCTGCGTCTTGAAGGGATCGCTGAGGCCGCGCACCAGGCCTTGCGCCGCGCCTCCGCTCAAAATGCTCACTGTCGTCACGATGCCAGCTCCATGGCTGCAATGATCTTGTCGCGGGTGATCGGCAGGTCGCGCACGCGCACGCCGAGGCAATCGTAAATGGCATTCGCGATCGCCGCAGTCACCGGGCCGTGGGCGGCCTCGCCGGCGCCGACCGGCTCGATCTCCGGCCGCTGGACGATCTCGACATCCACCGCCGGCACCTCGCTGAAGGTGAGGATCGGATAGTCGGTCCAGGACGTCGACATGATGCGGGTGCGGTCGAAGCGGACGCGTTCCTTCAGCACCCAGCTCGTCGCCTGGATCGCGCCGCCCTCGATCTGGTTGATGACACCGTCCGGGTTGATGACCTCGCCGACGTCGACCGCCAGCGTCAGCCGCTTGACGCGGATGTCATCGCTGCCTTCGATCTCCGCAATCGCGGCGCAATAGGCCCCCGTGTTCTTGTAGCGGGCGAAGCCGACGCCATGACCGATGCCGGACTGCTTCTGCGGTTTCCACTGCGCGCGTCGTGCCGCGGCCCGGATGACGTCCTTCGCGCGCTCATCGCGCAGATGACGCAAGCGGAACGCGATCGGGTTTTCGCCGCGCAGCGCGGCGACCTCGTCGAGCAGGGACTCGATGGCGAACACATTGCCTTGTCCGCCGAGTGTCCGCAGTGCCGAGGTTCGCACCGGCATGGTCAGCAGCCGGTGGCTCGTGATCGTCCAGGCCGGGAAGTCGTAGAGCGGAACGGAGTTGCGGTCGCCGCCGCCGCCATTGGCCGCGGGCGGATTGGTCGAGATCATGCGCGGCCAGGGGGTCGCAATCTCGGTTGCGGCAAGCAGCGCGGGCTGTGCCGCGCGCCCCGGCCGCGCCGCGTGGCCGTTGCTCCAGATCGCATGGCGCCAACCGACGATCTCGTTGTCCGCATCGAGGTCGGCCTCGATCTCGATCGCCATCGCCGCGCCAAACGGCGCATGGGACATCTCGTCGTGGCGCGACCACTGCACCCGCACCGGACGGCCGCCGGCAGCCTTCGCCAGCAGCACGGCATCGAGCGCGACATCGTCGGCGGCATTGTGCCCGTAGCAACCCGCGCCCTCCATGTGCTCGACGACGATATTTTGTGCCGGCAGCTTGAGCACGATCGCGAGATCGGCGCGCAGCAGATAGACGCCCTGGCTGTGGGTCCAGACATGGACACGATCGCCGTCCCATCGGGCCATGGCGCAGGACGGTGCGATCGAGGCATGCGTAATGTAGGGACGGATGTATTGCCGGCGGAGGGTGCGAGCAGCCTTCTTTATCGTTGCCGCAGTGGTCCTGGCGTCGATCACCGTGGTCTCGACCGGCTGGCTCTTCAGGAATCCGGCCAGATCATTTTCATCCGGCAGCGGCTCACCGGCCGACCATGTCGCGCCCCTGCGCAAGGCTTTCAGCGCGGCTTCCGCCGCTGCCTCGCTGTCGGCAACCACCCCGGCAAAGCTGCCGTCGCGGACGATCGCGACGAGCCCGGGAACGGCTCGCGCCGCCATCTCGTCGAGCGCGATCAGTTTGGCGCCCGAGGTCTCCGGCCGCAGCACGCGTCCGTGCAGCAAGTCCGGCAGCGGACAGTCATGAATGAAGCGCGGCCGTGCGAACACCTTGTCGGGAATGTCGACGCGCTGGACCGAATGTCCGGCGACGGTGCGCTTGGCGACAATCTTCGCCGTCGCGCCCGCATTGGCGTCCTGGTCGAGCGAGATGTCATCGGCCAACTCCCAATAGCTGGTCCTGACATTGCCGGGGCCCGAGATCGTGCCGTCATGGATCTCGAGCAGCGATGCATCGACGCCGAGACGCTCCGACGCCGCGGCGAGGAAGCGCCGGCGGATTTCGGCACAGGCATGGCGTAGCGCGCGGCCGGATTGCTGGACCGAAAGGCTGCCCGAGGTGACGCCCTCGTTCGGGCTGGCCGCCGTGGAGGCGCGGATCATCTCGATGCGACCAATATCGACGTCGAGCTCGTCGGCTGCGATCTGCGCCAGGGCCGTGACGATGCCCTGGCCGATCTCGACCTTGCCGGGCGAGATCGCCACACGGCCGTCGCCGATGAGCTTTACCCAGGATGACAGCTTGGGATTGGCAGCAAGGCTGACCGGCAGTGTCGGGGCAGGGGACGGCGCACTCATGATGTCGCCATCTCCGCGGCCGCCCGCAGCACGGCGCGGACCATGCGGTTGTGCGATCCGCAGCGGCACAGATTGCGATCAAGCGCCGCTTTCACCTCGTCCTCCGTCGGCGACGGATTGCGCTTCAGCAGCGCCGCCGCGCTGATCAGGATTCCCGATACGCAATAGCCGCATTGCATCGCCTGCTCAGAGATAAAGGCACGTTGCAGCGGATGCGGTTGCTCCGCCGTGCCGAGGCCTTCCACCGTAACGATCTCCTTGTCCGCGACCGACCACATCGGCATGTCGCAGGAGGCCATCGCGCGATCACCGACCATGACATAGCAAGCGCCGCACTCGCCGGCTCCGCAGCCGAAATGCGGACCGGTGACGCCGAGCCGGCCGCGCAGCACATCGAGCAGCGTCTGATCCGGATCGGTATCCACGGCCGCCGCCGTGCCGTTGAGCTGGAATCGAATGGTCGGCATTGTCGCTCTGCGGCCTCAGGACTTGTCGAACTTCTTGACCACGTCGGCCCATTTCTCGATGTCGCCGCGGAGGAATTTGTCGAATTCCTCCGGCGTCATCGACATGGGCGCCGCGCCCTGCGCAGTCCAGAGCTTGACGATGTCGGCCCGCTTCACCATCGCGTTCACGGCGGCATTGAGCTTGTCGATCACAGGTTTCGGCGTGCCGGCCGGCGCCATCAGGCCGAGCCAGATCGTGGCTTCATAGCCTGCTATGCCCGCCTCGATCGCCGTCGGCACGCTCTGTAGCACGGCTGAGCGTTGTTTGCCGGTGGTCGCGAGCGCGCGGACCTGGTTCTCGCCGATGTTCGGCGCCATCGCCGGCACCGCGTCGATCATCATCTGCACCTGCCCGCCGATCACGCCACTGCGCGCCTCCCCACTGTTGCGGTAGGGGACGTGGACGAGATCGATGCCGGCCATGGCTTTGAACAGCTCGCCGGCCATGTGATAGGGCGTGCCCTGGCCGGAGGAGGCGTAGTTCAACTTGCCCGGCTGCGACTTGGCGAGCGCGACGAACTCCTGCAGCGTCTTCGCTGCGACTTGCGGGTTCACCACGATGACGAGATCTGAGGAGTTCACCGGCGCGATCGGCGCGAGGTCGCGCATCAGCTCGTATTTGCGCTTATCCGGCGTCAGGAGGGATTCGTTCGCGGTCTGGGTATTGGACATCATCAACAGCGTGTAGCCGTCGGCGGGCGACTTCGCCGCTTCGACCGTGCCGATGACGCCGCCCGCGCCGGTGCGGTTCTCGATCACGAAGGGCTGGCCAAAACTCTCCTGGAGTGCATTGCCGATCTGCCGGGCCGCGACATCGGCCGGTCCGCCCGCGCCGAAGGGCACGACGATCCGGACCGCATGATTGGGATAGTCTTGCGCCAGGGACGGTGCTGCGGAGCATGCACTGAGCAGGCCGGCAGCCAGCGCCAGCATGAATTGTCGGGCCGTCACACCCACCTCCCTGATGTCGTTCTTGTTGGCGGCACTGTAGCGGCAGGGGAGGCGGACTGTCGACGCCTCACAAGGCCGATCGTGCCTGGAATATCCTGCGGTTTTCGGTGTGGCGGCGCGACTTTTCGCGCTCGCGGCAGGAACCGGCGGCGCGCGATTTGAGCAAATCGCATGGGCGTTGCCGGATAAATACCCTCGGCTGACAGGTATTTTGGTGTTACCAAATTGGACATGAACCAGCACGCCAAGATCGAAATCCGCCATTCGACCTGTCCGCATGATTGCCCGTCGGCCTGTGCCCTCGATATCGAGGTGGTCGAGGGACGCAGCATCGGTCGTGTCCGCGGTTCGAAAAAGCAGACCTATACGGCCGGCGTGGTCTGCGCCAAGGTCGCCCGCTATGCCGAGCGCATCCATCATCCTGAAAGGCTGGTGTATCCGCTGCGCCGAACCGGGCCGAAGGGCTCCGGCCAATTCGCCCGGATCACCTGGGACGAGGCGCTGGACGAGATTGCGGATCGCTTCAACCAGGCCGAGCGCGAATTCGGCGCGGAGTCAGTCTGGCCCTATTATTACGCCGGCACGATGGGGCTGGTGATGCGCGACGGCCTCAACCGGCTCACGCATGTGAAGAAATATTCGCGGTTCTATCAGACCATCTGCGCCAATGTCGGCCGCATCGGGTTCGCGATCGGCACAGGCAAGATCGCGGGCGTCGATCCGCGCGAGATGGCGCTGTCCGATCTCGTGGTGATCTGGGGCACCAACCCCGTCAACACGCAGGTCAACGTGATGACGCACGCCGCCCGTGCCCGGAAGGAGCGTGGCGCCAAGATCGCGGCCGTCGACATCTACGACAACGAGACCATGAAGCAGGCGGATATCAAGATCATCCTGCGGCCCGGCACCGACGGCGCCTTTGCCTGCGGCGTGATGCATGTCCTGTTCCGCGACGGCTATGCCGATCGCGCCTATATGGACAAGTACACCGATTGCCCCGGCGAGCTCGAGGCGCATCTGAAGACGCGCACGCCCGAATGGGCATCCGCGATTTCAGGCGTGCCGGTGGCGGAGATCGAGGCTTTTGCCAAACTGGTCGGCCAGACCAAGCGGACCTTCTTCCGGCTCGGCTACGGCTTCACCCGCTCGCGCAACGGCGCGGCGCAGATGCATGCCGCCAACTGCATTCCCGCGGTGACCGGCGCCTGGCAATATGAAGGCGGCGGTGCCTTCTTCAACAATTACGCGCTGTGGCACTTCAACGAATCCATCATCGAAGGCCATGACGCCATCGACCAGACCATCCGCGCGCTCGACCAGTCGCAGATCGGCCGCATCCTTACCGGCGATTCCAAGGCCCTGCACGGCAAGGGTCCGGTCAAGGCGCTGCTGATCCAGAACACAAACCCGATGACCGTTGCGCCGGAGCAGGCGCTGGTGCGGCAGGGTTTTGCGCGCGAGGATTTGTTCGTGGCGGTGCACGAGCAGTTCATGACCGAGACGGCGCAGATGGCCGACATCGTGCTGCCGGCGACGATGTTCATGGAGCACGACGATCTCTATTACGGCGGCGGCCACCAGCACATCTCGGTCGGGCCGAAGCTGATCGACCCGCCCGGCGAATGCCGCTCCAACCACGAGGTGCTGCAGGCGCTGGCGCCGCGGCTTGGCGCCAGGCATCCGGGGTTCGAGCTGACGCCGCGCGAGTTGATCGACGCGACGCTGAAGCTGAGCGACCACGGCGACATTGCCGGCCTCGAAGCCGATCTCTGGCGCGACCTGCAGCCGGACTTCCGCACGTCGCATTATCTCGATGGCTTCGCCCATGCCGACAGGAAATTCCATTTCAAGGCCGATTGGGCGCATCCGCCGTTCGGCCAGACGATGGGTGATTTCGACAAGATGCCGTCGCTGCCGGACCATTGGGCGGTGATCGAGCATTCCGATCAGGCACATCCGTTCCGGCTTGCCACCAGCCCGTCGCGCAGCTTCCTCAACACCACCTTCAACGAGACGCCGTCCTCCCAGGCGCGTGAGGGCAAGGCGAGCGTGATGATCCATCCCCTGGATGCCGCCGCGCTCGACATCGCCCATGGCGACGCCGTGACGCTCGGCAACACCCGCGGCGAGACCACGCTGATCGCCACACTGTTCGAAGGCGTGCGGCGGGGTGTGCTGATCGCGGAGTCCGTTCATCCCAACAAGAACCATATCGGTGAGCGCGGCATCAATATGCTGACGGGCGCGGACACAATCGCGCCGATCGGCGGCGCCGCTTTCCACGACAACAAGGTCTGGATCAGGAAAGCGGTCGCGGCCTGAGCCTGCGCTTCGATCGCCTTTCAAGTTTGTGTCGAGGCGCTAAAGCGGCGCCGCGCCGCAGTTTGCCCTTGCACCTTCGGCCCGAGCTGCCGCAAATGGCCGCTAAACGGGAGCCCAAGGAAGCGAGCGTGCCATGACCGACACCACAGCCGTGATCACCGAGAAGCGCGGGCAGGCGCTCTGGATCACCATCAACCGGCCCGAGAAACGCAACGCGCTGAATGGCGAGGTCATTGCCGGCATCGCGCGTGGCTATCGCGACGCGCATGACGACAAGGATGTCCGGGTCATCGTGCTGACCGGCGCGGGCGACAAGGCGTTCTGTGCCGGTGCGGACCTGCAGAACTCGGGCGCGGCTTTCGCGATGGATCATTCGAAGCCGAATGTCGACTATGCCGATCTGTTGCGCTTGTCGCAGAACGCGACCAAGCCCGCGATTGCGCGCGTTGGCGGGGTCTGCATGGCCGGCGGCATGGGCCTGCTCTGCATGACCGACATGGCCGTCGCCGCCGATCACGTCATCTTCGGCCTGCCGGAGGTGAAGGTCGGCGTATTCCCGATGCAGGTGTTGAGCCTGTTGCAGGAGATCGCACCGCGGCGCCTCGTCAACGAATGGGCGCTGACCGGCGAACCGTTCGACGCGGACGCGGCACTCGACGCAGGCCTTCTCAACTACGTCGTGCCTGCGGCCGAGCTCGACGCCAAGGTCGACTGGCTGATCGGCCGTATCGTCGACAAATCCCCGACCGCCATCCGACGTGGCAAATACGCCATGCGGGCCATCGCGTCGATGTCGTTCGACGAGAGCATCGCCTACACCGAAAGCCAGATCTCACTACTGGCGATGACCGAGGACGCCAAGGAGGGCCTGAAGGCATTCGCCGAGAAGCGCAAGCCGGTCTGGACGGGGAGATGAGGGGCGCTCCGGTCATCAGCTTTCGTTAAGCTGACTGAGATCGTGCATGGCGAACGACCTAGTTATGGTGCTGATGCAGGGAACGCAGACGGAAGACTGCCTGCCCTCAATTCCACCATCATCGACCCGCTGACCGCAATGCCCTGACCGCTTCGCGCGGGTTGCGTTTTGGAAGCGCTTCCGAAGCGTGCATCGCCACTCGCTCCTCTGTTTGCGCTATTCTTGGTCTCGCAGTCGTTCGGCCGCTCACGGGACATCTAGTCAGGCAATCAATGAGCGTGCGCTCGATCGCCTATAGGTCATTTCTTGGATCAAAGCTCCTCCCATTCGGGCTGTCCTCCCTCTCTAGTTTGACGGCAAAAGCGAAAACTTTTCGCATTTGGATTTTCTCCCCGGACCGTGCCGAGTTGCCATCATACGGAAAAGATTGACGTTTTTCCGTTTTGGTGTATCCTGACCGAGGATACTTCAAACGAGAGAGCGTTGGAGCGCGCACGACCATGATGGGCGGCGATCAGTTCGACTATGGCCAAATTCCTCCCCAGATGCGGGACAGGCTGCCGGAGCTCGAGGTCGTCATCCAGGAGGGGGTGGAGCGGGAGGCCTGCAGCGGACTTGTGATCGGCGTCGCGCTGGTAGAGGCCAAGGAAGGTCTGGGGCACGGCATTTTCTTGCGGTGGTGTCGCGTGGTTTTGGGGTTCAAGCCGCGGAAGGCGCAACTCTATATGAACGCAGCGCATCTGTTCCAGCGCCACGGCGAGGTCGTGTGCCGGCTGCCGCTGACCGCCGCTCAGGCGCTGGGTGCTGCGTCGGTGAGCGAGGAAACGGTGCACGAGGTGATCGCGCGGGTGCGGCGCGGCGAGCGGGTGACAGTCGAGTTCGTGAAGCAGACGATCCGGCGCGCCAAGGAGGGCTCCGCTAAAATGGAGACGGACTCGGCTGAATCGGTTCAGATCGCGGCGATGATCACGGAGGCGTTGGACGCCCACCAATGCCGGCTGCTGCACGCTTTTCTTGAGGAGCGGCCGTCCGCGCGCCATTTCGTGGCGGATCTTGCCGATCGCGCGGCCGCGAAGATTCGCAGGAGCCGCTCTGCGCGGGCGACGCCCTCGATCCTCAGCCTGCCGGCGCCCTAATCGAGCATTCCACGTCGTGAAGGGCGGGCCACGCGCAAGCCCAACGGAAGGTATTTTGTTCATCATCTAAGGGCAATGGCACCGCGATGATCCTTGACGAGTTGTTGACGCCGATAGTTGCTGCGCTGGCCGCGACCGAGTTGGGCGTTCCGAAAACGCAAATGGTCATCGACCAACACGTCGGCTCGTTCGAGGCGATTTTGGAGCATGGCTTGACCTACAAGCAGATTGCCGAGGGTCTGAACGTCCGGGGGGCGCGAGGTCGCACGGGCGCGGAGTTCACCGGGCAATCGCTCTACAACTTCATCAAGCGTGCTAAGGGGAAGAAGGATCGGCCGCCCGGAGCGGCAACGAGGGGGCCGTCCGTTCGACCAACCGATGTTGGCGGACCATCGCCGGCGAGCACAGCGAAGAACCAGCCGACGTCGCCCGAACTTGAAAGGTTTAAGCACCGTATCGACCAGGCCCGGATCCACAACGCAATAGACGATCTCTTCCGTCGTGGAAAACGGTAGCGCGCATGCTTATCGAGGAGGATCGTGCCGAGGTTAAGAGCCTCGTCCTCCGGGTCCGCCGTCCTTCGGCGGATGTCGCGGTCCATCTCGAAGCCCTCGACCGGGCCGCGTCGTTGTTTCAGTGCCGGAGCGCGCGGCGCGAGGCCTCGGCTCGTATCGGGGAAGTCATCTCGCAGCTGTCCGTGCTCGTAGATGCGGCGCATCACGCGGCTCACACCGGCGTCGCCTGCATTCCGTCCGAGATATTGCCTGAGACTTTCGACGCGCTGATCGGGCGTTATCCATTCTCGAATTGCGACATGGCGCCTGTCACCGCTGAAGTGCTGAAGAATGCCGTCAGTTGCGCAGTTTCTTCCCGGACGGTCGTCGTAGCTGCGCCCATCGAGCCCCATGTTGTGAATGCGGCGCTGCGCCAGGTCCCGGGCCAACCGCATTTGGTGGCCGTCAGGTCGACACCCTTCCCATTTGACGCGGCGACGACGTATTTTTTCGAAGGTTTGGCCACGCCGGCTGCGGGCGATCTGAGAAGGCGGCTCGGAGATTTCATCGCTGGGATGACAGATGTCGCGCCCAGCTTCCTTGAACATGTGCGCGATCGCGTGTGCCTCGCCACACGAGATCCGCAGCGGCAAAACCGCGGACGGCGAACGCTCTATGATTGGGCCGAGCCGTCGCCCGGAGCCCGTCTGGTTTGGGACGTGCTCGAGGCCGTTCTGGATCCCATGACGGAGCGACCGCAAGGCCCGGTTCAGGACGTCATCATTCGGATCGTCGATATCCTGGCGGGGTCGATTGGCGTAGACAACATCCGTTCCGACGTCGTTTCCGCGATGTTGACGATCTGGGTCGCGAGCTGTCAGCACCATATCGTGGCAACGCGTCTGTCGGAACTCCTGGACGGCGCGTCGGGGCGAGCGGAAACGCTGCGCCATCGGCGTCGACGCGGCTTCTGGATCGCCTGCCATGGCGCCGTCCGTGACTCGGCCGCCGAACTCTGGCGCCGGGCATGCATGGGCGACTATCATCATGTCGCGCTGCTTGGCGGCTCTTCCAAGCCGTTCGATGCCACGTCAGCCTCGCCGGCCGGCGGCGTCAGCAGCACGCCGAAAGCCCGCGCGACGGGAATGCCGATGCCGACTCTCGATCTTGCCGCCGCAGCTAGCGCCGGGACGACTTTTCGATTCCTCCGCACCCTTGCAAAAGCCTGCGCGCCCGCGCTCCGCCCGTAAGCCGAGCCAGGCGTCCTCAGACGATTGATATCAATTTCCGACGGATGACGACAATCTACGACAGTTTCCACATAGGGTTCGTGGGGGCCTTGTTCGTCAAGCCATGCCTTATTCAGCTGCTCGCCGACAGAGGAGAAGCAGCTGATGCCAGCTTGGTACTTCATTGTCATCTTGTCCGCCATCGGCGGCCAGGGAAAGAGCCTGTTTACCGAACTCGTGGCGCTGATCTTGCGCTCGCGCGGATGCAAGATTGAGGTCTTCTCGGCGGACGTCGCCGAGCGGTTGGCTGACAAGCTCGGCAGCGTCACCAAGATCGACACCGATCTGCTCGACGCATCCGACGATCCGCTTGCTTTGTTGCGGGCATTTTCACCCCTGTCTAACGCCCTCGATCAGGCGGTGACAAGCGGTAGCAGCATCGTGCTCGACACGGCGGCCACATGGGACGTGACGGTCTTGCGCTTCCTGCGCGACATGGACGTCGATAAGTTGGTCGCCGACGGGGGCGGCCAGATGATCGTGGCGCTTGTGACCACCTCGAATCGTGACGCCATGCGCGCATTGGCGACGAACACGAGCTTAGTGCGCACCGCGCTACCGCTCGCCCGGCCGCTGTGGGTGCTCAATGAACGGGTCGGCGTCGTGTTCCCGCCGAATTTCGATCCGGGCATCATCGACCTGGAGCCGGAGCACTTCGACGAGATGCGTGCGGGCGTGACGGAGATCGCGCTGCCGCGGCTCGATGACCGTCTGTGGCAGCCGGTGGACCGTGCAGGATTGAACCTCGTCGATTTCGTGAACGCCGATCCGGCGAAACTCGCCCCCTTGTGGCTCGATGCCTCCGGCCGGCCGCTCGATCGGCTGTCGGCGGCGGCGGTCCAGCGGCGCATCGCGAGCTGGATCGCAAAGATGATGGAGGAGGCCTCGCGCGGGCTCAGGTTTCCCGATGCCAATTAAGCTTGGGCCGACCTTCGCACGAGCCGAACAGCGCGGAGCCGCGGCTTCTTGCACGCTGGTCGGGCGCCTCGCTCGATCGACCAGCCTGATTTCCTTGCTGCTAGATCCGCCACGGGAGTTTCAGATGCTGACGCGGGCTGAACGCGAGCAAGTCCTCAAACTCCGGGTCCGTATCCGTCGAAGCCGGATCGGCCGGTGCGAGCACCGGCTGCGGCTCATCGGCCGCTGGATGGACGCCTTCTGGAGCAAAATCACGTGGGTGTAAACAGCTCCAAGCAGGGCAGGAAAAAGCCATTGGCGAAGCATCCAGAGATTGGCTGTAATACGCCGATCACGACCAACGCTCCTTTTTCCGTGCGGTTGCCGCAGGCACTCAAGGACCAGGCCACCGAGCGAGCGGCATCGATGAACATCGACCTCAGCCAATTCATCAAGGATGCGATGGAGGCCTACTTGTCGGGAACCCGTCCGCGCAGGAGGCGGGCCAAACACGACGGAATAAGACAAAAGCTCGCGGAAATCCACGCAACGATCATTCGCTGTGCGAACGAAATCAAGCAGAGCCGCGCTCAGGGCGCAGATGCCCAACACCTCGTGCAGACGACAATCTTGTTGCGAGATGCAGTATCCGCCTTGCTGCTGATCGCCCGCTCGATCGGGCCGCGCTGATGATCGCGCGCGCCTTTTCATATCGGGGGTCGCTAACGGACGCCCGCCGCCTCGATGCACACCTCTGGAAGGACAAGGATCAGCGTCCAGAACTCCTCGAGATGCGCAATCTCTGCGTTCGTCGGACCATCGACGGGATGCAAGTCATGGCGGCCCTGACGGCTGCGTCCCGCGCCGAGATTGCGCTCTGGCATCTCTATATTTCGCCCCGGCGTACGCTGACGGCGGACGAAGTGGCGAAGGTCGTCGATCTCGTCCTCACAGAACTCAAGGCACATGACCACCCGTTGATGGTGTTCGCCCACAACGACAAGCCGCGTGCTGGAGGAGGTGCAAATCATCTGCACCTGGTGTTGGGCCACGTTTCCCCTCAAACTTTTCGCGCGCTGGACATGCGCCATCATGCACCGAGACTCCACAAAGTCATGGCGCTCGCGGCCTACCTGATCGAGGGCGAGGCCGTCCCGAGCCGTTGGCAAAAGTCGGTCATCGAGGCGCTTCGCGCCGATGGCAACGGTCACGTTGCCGACTGGCTTATCGACGAACTCGGGGTCGTGCCGGTCATCGATGCGCCGCGCATGACCGATTCCATGCGCCGAGCGGCTCAGGCTGTTGACTTCCCGCTGCCCAGGTTTCAGTCGGAGCTGAAACGCCTGTGGAAGAGTTCAGCGACGGAAGCCGAATTCGCCTCGTTCCTGGGCCGCAACAACGTGGCGGTCAAACCGGGGAATGCGCCGAGAGTGATCGCGTTTCACCATCCGCAGTTGTTCGTTGGTGCCTTGCATCGCATTCTCAGGCAGGAGGTCTCGGTTGCTTATCACGAGGCGCAGCGCCGGATCCCCCGGTTACTTCACGCCGATGAAGGCAACCCACTCGATGCTGCCTCGTCAGATGCTTCGGCCGAGGTCCTGAAGCCGTCCGATGCTGATCGGCGCGCCCGCCTCGATTTGCAGAAGAGGATCGATGCGATAGAGCGGCCGTTGGCTCGTCTGAAGACGGAACGTCTATCGCTGATCTACCAACCGGGCCGTACAGGCTCGGGCGAGCCGATTTCCCCGGACGAAATCGCCATCCGCATTCACCGTCTTGCCCGAGCCGAGTCCATTTTGGAAAAAGCGATTTCGCTGCTGTGCCAGGATGCTGGATGGATGGTCAGACCGGAGCTCGATTTGATGCAAGCAGCGGCGAAGATCGTCACCTCGGCGGCCGAGGACATTCCGCCGAACATTGAGATCGCGCAGCGCGGGGAGGTGGAAGATGTGCGAGTTTCCGGCTGGAGTCCTTAGTGACGGAAGTTCATGCGGTTGCGAGCCTTTGAAAGCGTCCTCAAGAGACAGGGCTGATCCCGCGGGGGACTTTGGATGACAACGCCTGAGACCTTACCCGCTGTGGCACAGGGGATCGGCGCTATCGTTCAATGGCGGCTTGCGTTGACCTCGCGCTGGCGCAACACGATCTCGAGGAGGCGGCGGAGCCGTCGCACTGATCCGCCGCGCCAATGGTGCGCGATGGCGGAAGTTTCGCTCGGGCTCAGGCCCTCGATCCAGCGCCGGTCCATACCCTGGTCGCGCAGGATATCGGTGATCACCGCGGGGATGAGAGCCAGAAGGTCGGCCTCCGTCGGCTTGGGAAAGTCTATCTTGCGGAAGCGATCGAGCAAAGGAGAGGGCAGGTTGTCGATGAAATTCGCCGTAGCAACGTAGCAAACGTGTCGCAGGTCAACGGGGGTCTGCAGTGCGGGGTCCGGATATTGCCGCGCCGAGTCGATTTCGAGGAACCCAAGAAGGCAATCAAACAGGCGGCCATGGTCTCGCCCCGTCGCGGCTTTGTCGAGCTCATCGAGCAGGATCATTACGTTGGCATGCCGAGCGCGCGCGATCGCCAGAAGCGGATGGCACGGCTGCGCGGTCGCCCATCTGCGGTCGGTTCCGGAGAACGCCGCGCCATCGGCTCCACTTGAATCAGTCCGCCACATGCCGACGCCAAGCAGCTGCTGCAGCCGTTGCGCGAAACGCGTCTTCCCGCTCCCGGGCGGCCCCACCATCAGCAGCGGGCGGAAGGCGACCGTGGGGCGACCGACGAGGTCGGATAGCACAAAATCGACGACATTGGCCGCGTAGCTGAATTCCGCCATCAACTGGCGGCGCACTTCCGCAAGCGCCGGTGTCTTGATCAGCGGCAAGGGTACATCGATCAGGCCTTTCAAGGGCGTGACGATCTCTTTCAATTTATAGCCCGTCATGGTGACCGGATCCGTTCGCACCACGATGACATGCCCCTCGGGAACGTCCAGCAGCGGCCTCTCACTACTGGCGTCGCTGCGCATTGCCTCCCGCTCGTCGGCTTTACGCAGACGCTCCCGCGAGCGGGCGAATGCTGTCTCCTCGGCTTCCTCGATCCTGCGCCGCGCCATGCTGGCGCCGAGCATCGCAGCTGCCCGGATTGCGGGCGTCTGAAAGGCACCTATAACTTCGTGCGCGCAGACTGGCAGTGCCGCCCAGCCATAAACGAGGGCCTCGATCTCGGCGGCGAGCTCGAGGGGGATGGACGGCGGAAGTTTGTGAAAGGCGGCAACAAGCGCGCTTGCGACACGGCGGTGCTCTTCGTCGAGCCCCCTGTCGCGAGGTAGCGCCAGCGAGATCAGCCGCACGCCATCGGCAAGGCTCCGGCACTCCGGCTTGTCTTCGCGGACCGCCCGGTGGTCGAGCTCGACGGCAAGCGCGCATCCGCTTGCGGCGTCGGGCGTGTCGATCCATGTCTCCGTCAGGGCGATGCCCGGGCAGACCGTCTCGATTTCGGCGGCGAGGCGCTGGTAGACCGAATGGTCGGCGCGCGAGGCCAGAACAGCGTAGCGCAGCACGCGTGGCAAGCTGGCAGTGGCCTGCTCGCCGGATGCGGAATCCTCGGCCGCGCCCTCGATGACCTCCTCATCGAGGTCGCTCGGAGGCAGGTCATCCAGATCATCGATCATGAGATTGCTCGGCTCGCGTCGACGCCGAAACACGGCGCCAGCCGGTCCTACTGTGAAAATCGCGGATCGCTCTTGCCATTGCGGAGGAGGGCAAGGCCCCGCCTACGCAAACGACGAACATGGACGCTGCAGAAAACCTTCCGCAGCGTCCAGTCGCGCTCAGGTCTAGAGCTGCATCACCGGGCGCTGCGTCGGATCGACCGGCCGCCACTTCGAGCTGTCGACATGCGCCCCGCAGACGGCCTTGGCGGCGGTCGCCATCGAGGGGAAGGCGATGTCGACGGTGATCCGCATGCGATCTATGGCTCCCGGGATCGGCGTCAGCACGCCGGCCTCGAACAAGGCGGCTCGACGCGCCCGGGTCACCGGGCTCGCGCTCGGATTGGTGGCGATGCGGAAATCCGAGCCGGCGGCCACGACAAATCGGTCGTTGGCGGGATAGCCGCGCGCCCAGATCGTCTCATCATAACGCAACTCGAACTCCGCGCCGCCAGGCGACAGGTGCACGTCGATCTCCATCGGGCCGCTCTCTACATCGTCAGCCGCCTCCGGCGACAGCACCGGCGCGTCCACCTGTGGCATGCCGCCCGGCGGCGGTTCGAAGGCGGTCAAGCCGGCATCGAACAGCAAGCGCTGTGCGTCTTCGAGCATGCGCTCATGCAGCGGCAGGTCCAGCGGATCGATCTCGGGCATCCGTGGCGGGCTGCCCGCGACCACTTTCATGACGCCGCAGCGATCGGCCGCATGCGTCAGCCAGAACTGCAGGTAGGCTGCGGTCTCTTTCGTGAAGCGCACCTCCTTCGAGGTCCCGCGCACCACCACCACCTGGCGGGCCCACGCCTTCTGCGGATCGGCAAGGTGTTCACCGAGCCGCCGGCTGAAGCAGTTCGTCTCGCCGAGATAGATCGGAACGTTGCCGTCCTGAACGTCGCCGGTCATGGCATAAAAGGCCGGGCAGGCGAGCTCGCTCGCCACGAGCTTGGGGCCGAGGCTCATCGGGAACACCAGAACTTTGACATGGGCGGCGCGGTCGATGATCTCGCGAACGTCGGCAACACCTCCATACGGGCGGTGCACATGGCTCGTGGTGCGCGTGCTGATGAGCGGCTTGTCCTTGAAGTAAGACATGTTGAAGATCTCCGGTTCGATCGAATGTCCGTTGAAATCCGAACGGCAGCAGTCCCCAACACCTTGCGTGCCGAGAAGCTGTGCCGTTCGGAAAGCTCGATGGGGGGCGAGGCTAGTGGATCGCGATCCACGACAGCGAAACGCCGCCATCCACGCGCGTCAGGCGGCCCGACGAGCTCATGAGCTCCGAGTGCGCAAGGCGCGACCGGACAGCCATCTGGGAGGGAACAAGAAGATCAAAAGAGAAATTCGCCGACGAATCGGCAATATACTGGCCGATAGCCATTGGTAGACTCCTGGTTAGTCTGCTGTGGTTAGGTCGCCGTCCGATCTGAACCATCGGCGGCGGCCGCCCTTGCGGTTATGCGTAGGCCGGACAAACATAGAACAAAATGTGGCCGGCGCAAAGTCCAAATATTTGTCGATTTTCCCGAAATTCGCCCCCGGGCGATTTTCTCTCCAATTGTGCAGCTCGCTTGACAAGGCGACAACCTCGCTACCAGCCGGCCTGCGGATGGCGGAATGCTGCTCAGAGATATCTTTGCTCCCAGTTTGATAGTAAAGACCGCGAACGAAAGTTTGAGGGCCATCCGTCGTTATCTCAATAGGCGCGACGATTCTAATCAGTCGATCGACCGGTCGCGCACGCAGCAGGCGCGGTAAATTCTATTGAGGCAGGCGGATGATGCTAATGTCCTCTCCGCAACTTTATCTGTGACATTTTTCCGGTGCGCAGCGCTCGAGGGGGACATCGCTACCCAGCGTTGGCCTTTAGGGCCGCGGCCTGGATGCCCGCCACCGCACAAGCTTCGTCATTGTCGGACGTGTCGCCCGACACACCCACCGCGCCGAGCAGGGTCGTGCCGTCCATGATCAGCACGCCGCCGGGGACCGGCACCAGCGCGCCCTTGGCAATCGTGTTCACGGAATCAATGAAATAGGCCTGCTCCTGCGCGCGCTGGAACAGGGCGCGCGAGCCCATGCCCAAAGCGAGCGCGCCATAGGCCTTGCCGTGCGCGATCTCGGCGCGCATCAGGCTGGTGCCGTCCTGCGCCGCGGCGATCTTGAGCACCCCGCGGGCGTCCAGGATGGTGACGACGAGCGGCTTCAGCTTCAGTTCGGTGGATTTCGCGAAGGCGGCGTCGAGGATCTTGCGGGCGGTGTCGAGGGTGAGGTCAGCCATGACTGGTTTCCTTTGCAAGGGGAGTAGTTGTAGATCGGGTTTCGGCGCGATCGAGGCTCATCGCCAGCACGCGAGCAACGTGAAGCGCCTCGCGCTGGGCGCCGTCGTGGATCTGATGCCGGCAGGAGGTGCCGTCGGCCACGACGAGTGTATCTTGGTCCGCGCGCCGCACGGTGGGTAGCAGCGACAGCTCCGCCATCTCGATCGAGGCATCGTAGGTGTCCGCGCCATAGCCGAAGGCGCCGGCCATGCCGCAGCAGCTTGACTCGATGGTCTCGACCTTCAGGCCGGGGATGAGGCGCAGCACCTGCTCGACCGGCTTGAACGCGCCGAAGGACTTTTGATGGCAATGGCCGTGCACCAGGGCTTTGTCTGCGACGGTGCCGAGCGGCAGTTGCAGCCGGCCGGCCTCGGCCTCCCGCACCAGGAATTCCTCGAAGGTCAGCGCGTGGGCGCCGACGGCCTTGGCGTCGTCGTCCTGGCGCAGCGAGGCGAGCTCGTCGCGCAGGGTCAAAAGGCAGCTTGGCTCGAGCCCGACGATCGGCACGCCGCGTGCCGCAAAGGGCGCGAATGCGGCGACCAGACGATCGAGCTCGGATCTGGCTTCGTCGACGAGACCGGCGGACAGGAAGGTGCGGCCGCAGCACAGCGGGCGGCTGCCGCTTGCGGGTTTCGGCAGATGCACGCGATACCCGCCCGTCGCAAGCACGCGCAACGCGGCGTCGAGATTCTCGCGCTCATAGATGCGGTTGAAGGTATCGGCGAACAGCACGACCTCGCGGCCGGTTTCCGGCCCGACCGCTTCGGCAGGCGGCACGAACACGTCGCTGCGGAAGGCGGGCAGCGCCCGCCGCGCGCTGATGCCGGCAAAACGCTCGAACAGCTTTCGCAGCAGCGGGCTGCGGTTGCGCAAATTCGCCAGCGGCGCGAAGCGCGACGCGAGGCCGGCATAGCGTGGGAGGTAGCCGACCAGGCGGTCGCGCAAGGTCAGGCCATGCGAGGCCGTTCGCGCGGCGAGCACCTCGATCTTCATCTTGGCCATGTCGACGCCGGTTGGGCATTCGTGGCGGCAGGCCTTGCAGGACACGCAGAGCTTCAGCGTCTCCATCATCTCGTCGGAGGAGAGTGCGCCCGCGCCAAGCTGGCCGGAGATCGCGAGCCGCAATGTGTTGGCTCGCCCTCGCGTCACGTCCTTCTCGTTGTGCGTCGCGCGGTAGGACGGACACATCACGCCGCCCTCGAGCTTGCGGCAGGCGCCGTTGTTGTTGCACATCTCGACAGCGCCCTGAAAACCGCCGCCGGCCCCGGGATAAGCTGACCAGTCGAGTTTTGTCTTGAGCTCAGCGACGCGATACTCGGGCTTGAAGCGAAACAGCGAGCGGTCGTCCATCTTCGGCGCATCGACGATCTTGCCGGGATTGAGCACGCCACCGGGATCGAAGCGCTGCTTCACCTCGCGGAAGTCGGCGACGAGGCGCTGGCCGAACATCGTTGCGTGGAATTCGGAGCGCACCAGGCCGTCGCCGTGCTCGCCGGAATGCGAGCCCTTGTATTCGCGCACCAACTCGAAGGCTTCCTCGGCGATGGCCCGCATCGCCTTGACGTCCTTCTCCAACTTCAAATTCAGCACGGGCCGCACATGCAGGCAGCCTTCGGAAGCGTGAGCATACATCGTGCCGCTGGTGCCGTGCTTGGCGAACACCTCGCTCAGCCGCGCGGTGTAGTCGGCGAGATGCGGCAGCGGCACGGCGCAGTCCTCGACGAAGGAGACCGGCTTGCCCTCCTGCTTCATCGACATCATGACGTTGAGGCCGGCGGCGCGGAAATCGGCGATCCCGCTCTGCTGCGCGGGCTCGGTGATTTCCACCACGCCGCCCCATTTGCGCTTGTCGTTGTTCCAGCCGAAGCCGAGATCGCCCATCAGCTCGCCGAGCTGCCTCAGGCGCACGAGGTTGTCCGCCTGATCCTCCTCGGCGAACTCGACCACGAGCACCGCATCCGGATCGCCCTTGATGGCGGTGGAGATGATGGGCCGGAACATCGCGATCTCACGGCCAAGCGCGAGCATGGTGCGATCGACCAGCTCGACCGCAATTGGCTTCAGCTTGACCAGATGCTGGGCCGCATCCATCGCCTCGTAAAAACTGCCGAAATGACAGATGCCGAGCGCTTTGTTGCGGATCACAGGCCAAAGCTTCAGCTCGACCTTGGTGGTGAAGGCGAGGGTACCCTCGGAGCCCACCAGCAGATGCGCCATGTTGTTGCGCGCATTGCGCGGCACCAGCGCATCGAGATTGTAGCCGCCGACACGGCGCTGCACTTTTGGAAAGCGTGCGGCGATCTCGCCGGCCTCGCGGGCGCCGAGATCGAGCATGTCGCGGAACAGGGCGCGGGCGCTGTCGTTCGCATCCAGATCGGAGAGATCGCGCGACACCTCGCCGTAACGGCCCAGCGTGCCGTCGGCAAGCGCGGCCTCCATCGACAGCGTGTTGTCCCGCATGGTGCCGTAGCGCAGGCTACGCCCCCCGCAGGAATTGTTGCCGGCCATGCCGCCGATGGTGGCCCGCGAGGCCGTGGAGACGTCGACCGGAAACCAGAGGCCGTGCTTTTTCAGCTGGCGGTTGAGGTCGTCGAGCACGATGCCGGGTTCGACCACGCAGGTGCGGCCTTCGACGTCGAGCGACAGGATCCGGTTCAGGTGCTTCGAGAGATCGACAACGAGGCCGTCATTGACGGTCTGGCCGCATTGCGAGGTTCCGCCGCCGCGCGGGGTCACCTTCAGTCCCTCGTCGCGCGCGATCGCCAGCGCCCGCAAGGCCTCGTCCATGGTGCGCGGCACCACCACGCCGGTGGGCATGATCTGGTAGAAGGAAGCGTCCGTGGCGTAGCGGCCCCGGCTGAAAGCGTCGAACAGGACGTCGCCGGTCACTTCCCGGGCCAGACGTGCCGCGAGGCCGTCCTTTTTGGCCGATTCCTGTGATTTCCCGGGCACTTCCGCCGCCATGATCCACTCTTGCCTGTTCGCTGCCCCGTCTTGCCTCCGGTCACGGCCCTTGGCAAGGCGAGCCCTGCTTCTTGTGCATTGACGGACCCCGCCCGGCGAGGGACAAGCCCGGCGAATAGTGATATTCGAGCGGCTCGCGCAGCCCCCTTCGGCCAACAGGCTCGAAGTCGAGCTGGGCTCAAGACAGACTCAAAGACCGGGAAGGACGCCGATGACCGTGCATACTGGAAGGCATTTTCTCCAGATTCCAGGACCGACCAACGTGCCCGACCGGGTGCTGCGGGCGATGGACATGCCGACGCTGGATCACCGTGGTCCGGAGTTTGCCGAGCTCGGTTTCGCCGTCCTCGCCGGCATGCAGCGGGTGTTCCGCACCAAGCAGCCCGTGATCATCTTCCCCTCGTCCGGCACCGGCGCCTGGGAAGCTGCGATGGTCAACGTGCTCGCGCCCGGCGACAAGGTCCTGATGTGCGAGACCGGCCAGTTCGCCGTGCTGTGGCGCGGTATCGCCGACAAGTTCAAACTCGACGTCGACTTCATCCCGAGCGACTGGCGCCATGGCGCCGATCTCGCCGAGATCGAGAAGCGTCTTGCCGCCGACAAGCAGCACGCCGTCAAGGCGGTCTGCGTTGTCCACAACGAGACCTCGACCGGCTGCGTGACGCCGCCGCTGGAAGTGCGCAAGCTGCTCGACCGGGTCAAGCATCCCGCGCTGCTGATGGTCGACACCATCTCCGGCCTCGGCTCGATCGAGTACGAGCACGATGCCTGGGGCATCGACGTCTCGGTCGCGGGCTCGCAGAAGGGCCTGATGCTGCCGCCGGGCCTCGGCTTCAACGCCGTCTCGGAGAAGGCGCTCGCGGTGGCCAAGGCCAACCCCGGCATGCGCTCCTATTGGGACTGGCAGGAGGTCATCGGCTTCAACAAGCTCGGCACCTTCCCCTATACGCCGGCCACCAATTTGCTCTACGGCCTGCGCGAGGCGATCAAGATGCTGGAAGAGGAGGGGCTCGAGAACGTCTGGACCCGCCACAAGCGCCACAGCGCGGCGACGCGCGCCGCGATCAAGGTCTGGGGCCTGGAGACGCAGTGCGCCGATCCTGCCGCGCATTCGCCGGCGCTGACCGGCGTGCGCGTGCCGGATGGCCACGATGCCGATGCCTTCCGCAAGGTGGTGCTGGAAAACTTCGACATGTCGCTCGGCACCGGCCTGAACAAGGTCAAGGGCAAGGTGTTCCGCATCGGCCATATCGGCCATTTCAACGATCTGATGCTGATGGGGACGCTCGCCGGCGTCGAAATGGGCCTCGATCTTGCAAAGATCCCGCACCGGAGCGGCGGCGTGTTGGCGGCCATGGACGTCCTGAAGGGACGCGACGTGGTGCCGATGACCAAAGCTCAAGTGGCCTGAAGGCTCAGCTTGCCTGAGCTAACTTCGAGAAAAGAGAGCGCGCGATGAACGCACCGACGACCGCCAACGAAGACCTGCTCTACTCCGTCACGGACGGCATCGCGCGGATCACCTTCAACCGCCCGCAGGCGCGCAACGCACTGACCTTCGCCATGTACGAGCGCATGGCGGAGATCTGCCAGGAGATCAACGCCGACCGCTCGATCAAGGCGCTGATCCTGACCGGCGCCGGCGACAAGGCATTTGCCTCCGGCACCGACATTTCTCAATTCCGTGCGTTCAAAACCGCGCAGGATGCGCTCGACTATGAGGCGCGCATCGACCGCGTGCTCGGCACGCTGGAGCAGTGCCGCGTGCCCGTGATCGCAGCGATCGCGGGGGCATGCACCGGCGGCGGCGCCGGAATTGCGGCCTGCTGCGACCTCCGCATCGGGACTGAAACGACGCGCATCGGGTTTCCGATCGCGCGCACGCTCGGCAATTGCCTGTCGATGTCGAACATCAGCCGGGTCGTCTCGCTGGTCGGCCCCGCCCGCACCAAGGATATGATCTTCAAGGCGCGCCTCGTCGAGGCGCCGGAAGCACTGGCCCTCGGCCTCCTCACCGAGGTCGTCCCTGATGTCGAGACGCTGCAGCGGCGCGCCGACGAGACCGCCAGGCTCGTGGCGAGCCACGCCCCGCTGACGCTCGAAGCGACCAAGGAGGCAGTGCGCCGCATCCGCCGCACGCTGTCGCGCGAAGAGGGCGAGGATCTGATCCTCAAGGCCTATATGAGCGAAGATTTCCGCGAGGGAATGGACGCCTTCCTCAACAAGCGCACGCCGAACTGGAAGGGCAAGTAGCGCATCTCCGGCTTGGCTTCGTCAGCCGAAAGTCATAGGCAGCAGCATGCCCGCCTGCTTGAACTCGCTCGCATTAGTCCGCACAATGCGTTGATAAACAAAGCCAACAATTTAAGGGACGAAACTCGTGCGAATTCTGATGCAAGCTGTTGGCGTCGCAGCGGCGCTATCGTTGAGCGCGCCGGCTTTTGCCGGCTGGGAGCCGGCCAAACCGGTCGAGATCGTGGTCGCGGCGGGCGCGGGCGGCGCCTCCGACCAGATGGCGCGGATGATGCAGGCCGCCATCCAGAAGAACAATCTGATGAAGCAGCCGATCGTGGTCTCGCTCAAGGGCGGGGCTTCCGGCGCGGAAGCGCTGATGTACATGAAATCCAGCGAGGGCGACCCGAACAAGGTGCTGATCGCCTATTCGCTGATTTACATGCTGCCGCTGTCGGCGAAGATCCCGTTCAACTGGCGTGAGCTGACCCCGGTTTCGGTGATCGCGCTCGACCAATTCGTGCTGTGGGACAACAGCGCAGGCCCGAGGACGGTGAAGGAGTTCGTCGCCGCCGCGAAGGCAGCGAGCGCGCCGTTCAAGATGGGCGGCACCGGCTCCAAGCGCGAGGATCACGTGCTGACCGTGTTCCTCGAGCAGAAGACCGGGGCGAAATTCTCCTATCTGCCCTACAAGTCCGGCGGCGAGGCCGCGACCCAGCTGGTCGGCAACCACACCGAATCCAACGTCAACAATCCATCCGAAAATCTCGAAGTCTGGCGCGCGGGCCAGGTGCGTCCGCTCTGCGTGTTCGACAAGGAGCGAATCTCCTACACCAGCAAAGTGACGGAGACGCAGTCCTGGGCCGACATCCCCACCTGCAAGGAGGAGGGCGTCGATGTGCAGTATCTGATGCTGCGCGCGATGTTCCTGCCCGGCAAGGTCACAGCGGAACAGCAGGCGTTCTATGTCGAACTGTTCCACAAGGTGACGCAGACCGCGGAATACAAGGACTACATGGAAAAACAGGCGCTGAAGCCGATCTTCCTCACCGGCAAGGACATGGTGCAATTCCTCGAGGAGGACGATGCAGTCAACAAGTCGCTGATGACGGAAGCCGGATTCGTCGCGAAGTAGCCGCCTGTTCTCACTCGCCCCGTTTTTGCGGGAGCGCGACGAGCTTCGCTCGCGCTCGGGGGGGTGGGTGAGGGCTCTCTCCGCGAGTTCAATCCTCACCGTCATCGCGGACACTCCCGCTCACCCCAACCTCTCCCCGCAAGCGGGGAGAGGGGGAATTGAACTTACTCCATCCCCAACGGCTCATGCCCCAAACCGATCTTGAAATCGTCGTTGACGATCCGACCGCGCCCGAAGACGACTCGCCTTCCGTCGTCTCCTCCGGCACGATCGAGATATTCGTCTGTCTCCTGTTGCTCGCGCTCGCCGCCACCCTCGGTTACGACAATTGGCGTACCGGCGCCTCCTGGGATTCGACGGGGCCCGAGCCCGGCTATTTCCCGTTCTACCTCTCGGTCATCCTCGGTGGTGCCAGCCTCTACGGCCTGATCGTGGCGCTGGTCGCGCACCGCGCGGCACCCGAGATCTTCGTCACGCGCGCTCAGGCCCGCCGCGTGATGGCGGTGTTCGTGCCGACGCTGCTGTTCTGCCTGGCGACGCAGTTTCTCGGCCTCTATGTCGCGAGCTTTCTCCTGATCGCCAGCTTCATGCGTCTCGTCGGCAAGATCGCGCTGTGGAAGTCGCTGCTCACCGCTGTCGTATTCACGGCGATCATGTTCGTCACCTTCGATATCGCCTTCGACGTCATCATGCCGAAAGGGCCGCTCGAAGCGGCCTTCGGCCACTAAGGCGGGCCGCGATGGAAGCTTTCGGTCTGTTGCTTCACGGCTTTGCGGTCTTGCTGACGTGGAAGACCCTCGTGCTGATGATGGTCGGGCTGGTGCTCGGGATTTTCGTCGGCGTTTTGCCCGGACTCGGCGGACCCAACGGTGTCGCGATCCTGTTGCCGCTCACCTTCACGATGGATCCGACCTCGGCGATCGTGATGCTGTCCTGCATCTATTGGGGCGCGTTGTTCGGCGGCGCGATCACCTCGATCCTGTTCAACATCCCCGGCGAAGCCTGGTCGGTCGCGACCACCTTCGACGGCTATCCGATGGCGCAGCAGGGCAGGGCGGCGGAGGCGCTGACGGCGGCGTTCACGTCCTCTTTCATCGGCTCGCTGGTCGCGGTGCTGCTGATCACCTTCCTCGCCCCGATGATCTCGTCCTTTGCGTTGAAGTTCGGACCGCCCGAGTTCTTCGCGGTGTATCTTTTAACCTTCTGCTCCTTCGTCGGTCTCGGGCGCGAGGCCAAGCACAAGACCGTCATCTCGATGTCGCTGGGGCTGTTGCTCGCCGGCATCGGCATGGACACGGTGTCTGGCAATCTGCGCATGACCTTCGGCTCGTCCGAGCTGCTCCGCGGCATCAATTTCCTCGTCGCCGTCATCGGCCTGTTCGGCATCAGCGAGATCCTGCTGACGATGGAGGAGCGCCTCGCCCTGCGCGGACACGCGGCGAGCATTTCGCTGCGCGTCGTGCTGAGTGTGTGGAAGGACCTGCCGAAATACTGGGTGACGCTGCTGCGCTCCTCCTTCATTGGCTGCTGGCTCGGTATTACCCCGGGCGGCGCGATCGCGGCCTCTTTCATGGGCTACAATCTCGCCAAGCGTTTCTCCAAGGATCCCGAGAGCTTCGGCAAGGGCCGCATCGAGGGCGTGTTCGCCCCGGAGACGGCGGCGCATGCCTCCGGCACCGCGGCGCTGCTGCCGATGCTGGCGCTCGGCATTCCCGGCTCCGGCACCGCTGCAATCCTGCTCGGCGGCTTGATGGTGTGGGGGCTCAATCCGGGACCGCTGCTGTTTGTCGAGCACAAGGACTTCGTCTGGGGCCTGATCGCCTCGATGTATCTCGGCAATGTCGTCGGCCTCGTGCTGGTGCTGACGACGGTGCCGATCTTCGCGTCGATCCTGCGCGTGCCGTTCGCCGCGGTGGCGCCGATGATCGTGGTGTCCTGTGCGATCGGCGCCTATGCGATCCAGAACGCGATGTTCGACATCTGGCTGATGCTCGGATTCGGCGTCGTCGGCTACGTCTTCAAGAAGATCGGCATTCCGCTCGCGCCGTTCACGCTGGCGCTCGTGCTCGGCAACCGCGCCGAGGATGCCTTCCGTCTGTCGATGATCGGCGCCGGCGGCGACCTCAAGGTGTTCTGGTCGAACGGCCTGGTCGGCTCAATCACGACGCTGGCGATCGTTCTCCTATTTTGGCCGGCTATCGAAAAGTTCGCGCGGAGGATTTCTTGAACTTTGCCAATCCTCTTGCGAAAAATGCTAGAATGCTCACGTCGTTGTCGAGGATACCGGAAGGTTATCATGACATATAACGCCTGTCTTGACACCTGAATCTAGGAACTCTCCCAAGACTGCTGCTATATTTGGCTTCCTAGGTATAGAGTGACTAGGGGGACTCGTTGGTTCTGCGTCTGAAGTGTTTTGAACTAAATCGTAAATCGGAACGCGCTCGGTATGCCATTGGGCCAATACACTACCGCAATGGCATTGGAATTCTCCCGACTCTCTTGCCGGAGCTTTTTTCACGGAGCGGTGATAGATGCTGAGACATTGTGGGCAGATCACACAGTCATGCATACTGGTTGTACCCTTGAGGGTATGTCGGCGCTGACGTGCTCTCTACAGCACACCGTCTCTGGTCGAACTCTACCGAAATCCGTCGCAAGAGCCGCGCCATTTTTTGGATACCTCACGCATGACGCTCATACCACTTTGGCGTCCCGCAGGCTTGCGATCTCGTCCGTGCCGAAGCCGAATTCTTTAAGCACATCGTCAGTCTGCTCGCCGAAGTCCGGCGGCCGCGCTACCATTCTGCTCGGCGTGCGCGATAGCGTCACGGGCTGGCCGACGAGGCGGATCTCGCGACCCTCGTCATTCGGTACCTCCTGCGCGATGCCGAGATGCTTGACCTGCTCGTCTTCGAACATCTGGTCGATGGCGTAGATCGGCCCGCAGGGCACGCCGGCCTCGTTGAGTTCACGGACCCAGGTCTCGGTGGACTTCGTCAAGGTACGCTTTTCGATCTCGGCATTGAGCGCGTCGCGGTTCTTGGAGCGGGCCGGCGCGGTCAGATAGTCGGGATGGCTGTAGAGTTCCGGCGCGCCGATCGCCTGCGCGCAGCGCTCCCAGATCCGGCCGCCCGTGGTGGCGATGTTGATGTAGCCGTCCGAGGTCTTGAACACGCCGGTCGGGATGCTGGTCGGGTGGTTGTTGCCGGCCTGCTTGGCCACTTCCTTCTCCATCAGCCAGCGAGCGGCTTGGAAGTCGAGCATGAAGATCTGGGCCTGCAGCAGCGAGGTCTGCACCCACTGGCCCTTGCCGGAAACCTCGCGCTCCAGCAGCGCGGTGAGGATGCCCATGGCACAGAACAGACCGGCGGTGAGGTCGGCGACCGGAATGCCGACCCGCATCGGGCCTTCGCCCGGCGCGCCGGTGATCGACATCAGCCCGCCCATGCCTTGCGCGATCTGATCGAAGCCCGGACGCTTGTGGTAGGGCCCGTCCTGGCCGAAGCCCGAGATGCTGCCGTAGACGATGCGCGGATTGATCCTGGCGAGGCCCTCGTAGTCGATGCCGAGCTTCTTTTTCACGTCGGGACGGAAATTCTCAACCACAACGTCGGCCTTGGCGGCGAGGCGCTTGAACACGGCGAGCCCGCGCTCGTCCTTCAGGTTAAGCGTCATCGCCCGCTTGTTGCGATGCAAATTCTGGAAGTCGGAGCCCCGCCGCGGCCCGCCCGGCTGCTCGCCGCCGGCATCCTCGGTGAGCGCGTCGATCTTGATCACGTTCGCGCCCCAGTCCGCGAGCTGCCGCACGCAGGTGGGCCCGGACCGGACGCGGGTCAGATCGAGCACGGTGAAGCGTGACAGGGCTTCCGAGGCATGCGGAAAGGGCATCTTGATGGGCTCCGGGACAGATTGCGGGCCTACCATAGTGCCGAAAGGCCATGCGGCAAGACATCACGTGGCAGGTCAGGGCCGCGCGGATGCCGCCGGTCGAAATGCAACGGCTGAGCGGCGCCCGCGCAGGATCAGCGCGCCAGCTGTTTCAGCTCGGCGCGCGCCTGCTCGGCCAGCGGGTCATCGCCGTGGCGCGCAATGAACAGCTCGAACGCCTCCCGCGTTCCCTTGCGACGGGCGGATTCGTACTCCTCCGCGACCGCAGCCGACGGGTCGCGGGCCATTGGAACGGAGGGCGCGCGCGCTGTGCCGCCTTGTTTGCCGCTCTCATCCGCATTGGCTTTTCCGACCATGACAGGCAGTCCTCCGAAGGGCAGATGGCCCGGTCCGGCGAGCGCCATCAGGGCGCCGAACAGACCGGCCGAGAGGGTACGTCGTTTCATGATTTCACTCGCAACACGCCAGCTGGCCGGAACCGACGTCCTTGTCCTGGCCCGTATGACTACGGGATCTGATGGCTAACACGGCCTTATGGAAGGAGTCCGGACCGGCTCGCCAAAATTAAACCAAACGTTTACTCCTCTAGCTAGAATCACCTGTCGCGCCCCGAATCGAACGGGGTTTGCTGCTTCGGAGATTCCCTTGGCTACCGCCGTCAACGTCAGTGCGACCAACAACGCTGAAATCGACGGCTTGCTGTCGGGCTACAAATGGTCCGGGGCGATCACCTACAGCTTTCCGGACGCTGCAAGCGACTACGCCAATCCCTACAGCGGCGGCAGCAGTGAGCCGACGACCTCGGGTTTTGCCTCCGCGCCGAGTCAGATGCAGGCGGCGATCAATTACGCGATCGGACTGATCCTCGGCTACACCAACGCCAACATCCAGTACGCCGGGACGAACGGCTCCGACATCATGGTCGCGCAGTCGCCAGCGGCCAATCCGACATCCTACGCCTATTACCCCGGCAATTACGCGTCCGGCGGCGACGTGTGGTTCGGAACCGCCTACAACTATTCGCTGGCTGCGCTCGGCAATTACTATTTCACGACCGCGTTGCACGAGCTCGGACACGCCCTTGGCTTGAAGCACAGTCAGGAGACAGGCGGCCCCGCCAATGTCGCGGTGCCGAGCGCGCATGACGACAGCGAATACACCGTCATGAGCTATCGCAGCTATGTCGGTGCTCCCACCACGAGCGGCTATACCAACGAAGCCTATGGGTACCCGCAGACCTATATGGCCAACGATATTCTCGCGCTGCAGACGATGTACGGCGCGGACTACACCACCCAGGGCGGGACCACCGTCTATACGTGGAGCTCCACCACCGGGCAGGAGTTCGTCAACGGCGCTGGCCAGCCGGCCGACAATGGCGGTGCCGGTGGCTCGGCCAATCGCATCTACCAGACGATCTGGGATGGTGGCGGCGTCGATACCTATGACCTGTCGAACTATACGACGAACCTCAGCATCAATCTCAATCCGGGTGCGTCGTCCGTGTTCTCGTCGATTCAACTGGCCAATCTCGGAAACGGCCATTACGCGTCGGGCAACGTCTACAATGCCTATCTCTACAACAATGACGCGCGTTCCTACATCGACAACGCCATCGGCGGCTCCGGCAATGACACGATCATCGGCAATGCCATCGCCAACGCACTGAACGGCGGTTCCGGCAACGATACGCTGACCGGCGGCGGCGGCAACGACATCCTATCTGGCGATGTCTCGGTCCTCTCATTCGGCTCAAACGGCGCAGTCGATCGGATTGCCGACTTTAATGGCGATAACAAGGCCGATGTCATACAACTCAACCAGAACGGAATGCTGGACGTGTGGTTATCGACCGGGAGTGGGCTGGACAACTATGCTCAATGGGGCAACGGGTCTCAACCGTCCGACAAACTTGGCGACTTTAATGGCGACGGTAACACAGATGTCCTCCAGTTCTCGGGCGGCAACGCCTATGTCTGGGTCTCCAACGGCGTAGGGTTCAACAACTACGCCCTCTGGGGGAGCGGTTTCTCGCCCAATGACAAGTTTGGCGACTTCAATGGCGACGGTAAAACCGATGTCCTTCAATTCTCTGGGGGCAACGCCTATGTCTGGATCTCCAACGGTGCGGGGTTCAACAACTACGCCCTCTGGGGCAGCGGGTTCTCGCCCAACGACCAGTTCGCCGACTTTAACGGCGACCATAAAGCCGATGCCATTCAGTTCTCAGGCGGCAACGCCTATGTCTGGGTCTCCAACGGTGCAGGGTTCAACAACTACGCCCTCTGGGGCAGTGGCTTCTCGCCCAACGACCAGTTCGCCGACTTTAACGGCGACGGTAAGACCGATGTCCTTCAGTTTTCAGGCGGCAACGCCTATGTCGGGGTCTCCAACGGCGCAGGGTTCAACAACTACGCCCTCTGGGGGAGCGGTTTCTCGCCCAATGACAAGTTTGGCGACTTCAATGGCGACGGTAAAACCGATGTCCTTCAGTTCTCTGGCGGCAACGCCTATGTTTGGATCTCCAACGGCGCGGGGTTCAACAACTACGCCCTCTGGGGCAGCGGTTTCTCGCCCAATGACAAGTTTGGCGACTTCAATGGGGACGGCAAAACCGAAATTATTCAGTTCTCGGGCGACACCTCTTACGTGTGGCTTTCCAACGGCACGTCCTTCGCTCCGTATGCCGCCTGGGGCAAAGGCGCCGGCTCAGGCGACGGAACCGGTAACGATACGTTTGTGTTTAGTGCCAACTTCGGCAAGGATACCATTACCGATTTCCAGGCTGGCCCGGCTGTCGGCGACGTGATCCAGTTCGATCACGCGCTGTTCGCGGACTTTGCGAGCGTGCTCTCCCATACTGCTGACGATGGCCACGGCGATACGGTCATCACCTATGATGCCAACGACACAATTACCCTCAACCACGTGTCGAAGGTCAACTTGACGGCTAACGATTTTCAATTCGTGTGAACACGGAAGTTGAGAACCTGACGTTACCCCTCGAGCCAAATCGGAAAGACGTGGCTGGCGAGCAGATCGAGTCGCTCAAATTATAAGTTCCATCAGGGAGTGATGGTGGCCTGATATTTGGGACCGCCATCGGAGTGAGGTGGTTGGTCCCGGTTTGTGAGACAAGGCGGCCAAGGTGGATTTGATGACAAAAGAGGATGATCCACCATGAGGACGCGCAGACAGTTCACGGCTGAGTTCAAAGCCAAGGTTGCGCTGGAAGCAATCAAAGGCCACCCGACGGTTGCGCAGTTGGCGACCAGACTCGAATTACATCCCACCCAGATTACGGCGTAAAAGCGCGAGGCGATCGAGAAGCTGGCCAAGGTTTTCGACGACAAGGGGGCTGGGGTTCAGGCCAACCGCGACGCCGAGGTGATGAAGCTTCATGCCAAAATCGGTCAGCTTGTTGTGGCGCCGGATTTCGGCCAAAGCCTTCGATCGCTCTTGATCGGAGGAAGGCAATGATCGAACCCGGTCATCCACGGCTCTCGATTGTACGCCAGTACGAGCTGGCCTCGATCAGCCGCTCGTCGTTCTATCGTGCTCCCCCGGTGGAGAATGAAGCGATGCTCAGATTGATGCGTCTGGGGCTCCAAAGCTGATGACGAAGATCGGTTGGGCAACGATCTATCAGCATGTTCTGGTCTATCTGCACCCTGCGATAAAGCGCTCAATTTCTTGATCTATGGCTGCGACGGCACTCACGGGATCACTCACATTCACATCTTGGATATTCCAGTAGTTGACACGAGCCTCCCACCCAGGAAACCTAACACGAAGCAGTTCCCGATGTTCGGTTTCGGCCAACGCGACAATCGCGTCTGCGCAACGAAGATCGTCGATCTTGCATGCTTTCGGCAAACGATCAGCTCCAAGAGGAAGAACCCGACGGTGTATGAGCGCCTCGTGCGTATGAGTAGACATGGGCCCGACGTTCGAGGACCCCCGTTCGAGCGCCAAACCACGCGAGAATGCCTTCCAATCCAAGCCACGTAAGTTGGCGCGGTGATTGAACAGCTCTTCCGCAAAGCGGCTTCGATAGTAATTTCCGGTACAAAGAAAGAGCACTTGCCGCTTCGTCGAGTTGCTCATGAGGCCCAAAAACCTTTACCACCTGATGCTTCTTGACATGAACAAACAATGAACATTCTCGCGCGACTACGGTGAGTATTTGGAGGCGGCACATCGTATTCGGTTGACCGAGCTTAGCTAACTTGGCATCTGGAGATCAAACAAGGACTGTCACTTGCCCATTGCCGCCAACGTTCAGCTTGGAAAAGGTACGCGGATTCCACTCCCGGATCTCGTGAATCTCTATGGATGTTCCATTGGAGATGATACCTTTATTGGCCCGTTTGTTGAAATTCAAGCCGGAGCAATCATCGGTCGCCTGTGCAAGATACAATCGCACGCTTTTGTTTGCGCAGGCGTCGAGATAGGAAATGAAGTCTTCGTGGGTCACGGTGTTATGTTCACGAATGATCTTCTGCCCAGAGCTACTGACGAATCTGGGGAGCGAATTACAGACTCCTGGCTGATGTCGCGCACCTCAATTGAATTCCGAGCCTCGATCGGCAGCGGGTGTGTCATTCTGCCCGTGAGGATCGGCACGTCCTCTTTGATCGGTGCCGGCTCCGTCGTGACTAAGGATGTCCCACCATATGCGATCGCGGCTGGAAACCCTGCACGGGTGATCGGGGATGTGCGCGACAGGCGCGATAGCTAACTGGTATTGGACTTCTCGTGAAAGTACCTTTCAACGATCTAACATGGCAGTGGCGCCATATCGAAGACAAGGTTCGGTTTGATTTTGAACGTGTCTTTGCCAGCAGCCAATTTTCGTCTGGTTCGTTCGTCGATGCCTTTGAGCGCCAGATCGCGGAATGGTTGAGTGTCCCCCACGCGATCGCTGTAGATTCCGGAACGTCGGCGATTCATCTAGCGCTTATTGCTGCGGGTGTGGGCGCTGGCGATGAGGTCCTGCTGCCCGCTCACACGTTTATCGGCAGCGCTTGGGGTATCCTGTACATTGGAGCGGTCCCCGTTTTCTGCGATGTCGATGAGGAGACCGGAACAATCGACGTCGAGGTCGCCCGCCGACTTGTGACTTCGCGGACGCGCGCCGTCGTTCCTGTTCATCTATACGGTCAGCCTGCGAACATGGATGCGGTTCTCAGCTTCGCCCTGGATTATGACCTGAAGGTGATCGAAGACGCCGCGCAGTCCATCGGAGCAACCTGGAATGGACGTTCGACTGGCTCGCTGGGGGATTTGGGTTGCATTAGCTTCTATCCGGGCAAGAATCTCGGGGCCGCGGGCGAAGCCGGATTGATCGTGACCTCAAATGACAGTTATGCGGACCGCTTACGCTCCTTGCGCAATCACGCTCAGAGCGAGCGATATGTCCATGCGGAACTCGGGTTCAACTATCGGATGGACGGGCTGCAGGCGGTCGTTCTGGCGCACAAGCTGCCGCTGCTTTCAGCCTGGACGAAGAGGCGGAACGAGCTCGCCAATCAATATATTACGAAGCTCAAGGGGCTTCCGCTCGAAGTCCCATCTGTCCGGCATCAAACGCACTGCTGGCATCTTTTCGTCGCGCGCACGCCGTCGCGAAACTCGCTCCGCGACGCGTTGTCAAAATCTGGGATCGAGACGGGCCTGCATTATCCGGTGCCCTTGCACCGGCAGCCCGCTCTTTCGCCTTATGTGAAGCCCGGTGCGGCCTATCCGGTGTCCGAGCGGTGGGCAGACGAGGGTCTTTCGTTGCCGCTATTCGTCGGAATGACGGATGAGCAGCTCGACTACGTCGTCAGGGTCGTCGCGGCTTTCTATCGCTAAACAAGAGCGCGGTGGCCACAATCCGCAGGAGATCATTTCACATGCCGGTTTTGCCCGACGTTGTCATTGGAGGCGCTCCGCGTTCAGGCACGACGTTCCTATGCGAAGTGCTTGACAAGCATCCTGGCGTTTATCTGGCGAAGCCGATTGCGCCGGAGCCGAAAGTTCTGCTGACGGACGATCCGGATGGCGATGCCGGGATTGTGAAAAGGTATGATACCTACTTCGCCGATGCTGCGCCGAACTTAGTGAAGGTCGAGAAGACCACTAATTACTTCGAGAATGAAGATGCGCGCATGCGGTTCGCGCGCTTGCTGCCGAAAGCCAAGCTGATCATATTGCTGCGCAACCCCGTCGATCGCGCCTATTCCAACTGGCTGTGGTCGCGTAAGAACGGCCTTGAGACCCTGAGTTTCGAGGAAGCGTTGAATTTGGAGGGCAGGCGGTCCAGTCCGTTGCCGCCAGGCCGCGAAGCGGCACGGCCGTTCGACTATACGACGCGCGGCCGGTACGGTAGCCTGGCGAGAGCCTGGATCGACGCGTTGGGCGGCGAGCGCATCGGCTTTTTTATCTTTGAAGATATCCTCTGCCGTCCGGAGCATTTCGTTGCGGGAATCCAGGCGTTTGCGGGACTGGAGCAGCTGCCTTGGTCCGCGCTGCAGACAGGTCGCGTCAACGCGACGGAATCGGATAAACCCATCGATCCCTGGACAGCCGAGCGGCTTCGTGAACGCTTCGCATCGGAAATCAAGGATTTTCACGAATTGACAGGCGTTGATGTCTCCGCCTGGAGCGTTTAGTCGATGACCTACTAGCCTGCAACCGGCACGCGCTCGCAGCGAACCGGTCTGACTGCTAAATTGATACCTGCGCATCGCGCGCTGAGGTGGATGGCGGTACAATGACAATCGGAATTGGACTGGTGGGCTATGGCTACTGGGGGCCAAACCTATTTCGAAATTTTCGCAACAATGCGGATTGCCGGGTCATCGGAATTGCCGATAAGAAAGTTGAGACCCGCGAGCATATAGCGGCTGCATTTCCGGATATCTTGGCATTCGAGGACGTGGAGATGCTCATCGCACTTCCTGGGGTTGACGCTGTTGTTGTTGCTACTCCTGTCGCAAGCCACTACGATATCGCGCGCCGCGCGCTCGATGCCGGGAAGCATGTGCTGCTTGAGAAGCCGATGTGTGCAACGTCGGACGAGGCCAGCGATCTTATTGAGCGGGCGAAGTGGAAGTCTCTCGTCTTGATGGTCGACCACACCTTCCTGTTTACCGGAGCGGTTCAGATGATCAAGGAGCTGGTTGCTCGTTCTGCCCTTGGTCAAGTGTGCTACTTCGATTCGCTCCGCGTGAACCTCGGTCTTTTCCAGCCAGACGTGAATTGCCTTTGGGACCTGGCGCCTCACGATCTGTCGATCATCAATTATCTGATCGATGACGAGCTGATTGATGTCGAGGCTTCTGGCTATTGTCACGTAAATCAGGTTGCGCCGGACATGGTGTATCTCACGCTGCATTTCCGGAAGAATTGTATCGCGCATCTGAATCTGAGCTGGATGTCTCCTGTCAAGATCCGCCGCTTTACGATTGGTGGAACCGAAAAGATGCTCGTATGGGACGATCTGGACGAAGACCAGAAGATAAAGATTTACAGCTCTGGCATCCATTTTCAGCCCGAAGAGCAACGCTCGATGATCATTCCGCAGTATAGAATCGGCGACATTCATTCACCGCGGTTGCGAAAGACAGAGGCGCTCAATGGCGTTGCCGAACACTTTGCCGACGTTATTCAGGGCAAGGTGCCGTCGATCATGGCCGGAAACGAAGGCTTGAAAATCGTGCGGACCCTGGAATTAGCCCAAGCGCGCCTTGACAACAATTTGGAGCGGGTGCGATCGCAGCGGGATAAGCCGCTATGACCGCGCGAATTCTCGTAACCGGCGGGGCCGGATTTATTGGAAGTCACCTCGTCGATCAGCTTGTGGAACAGGGAAGGCCGGTGACTGTCCTCGACGATTTCTCTGTCGGCCACGAAAGCAACCTCGTCGAGGCGAACGGGAATGGTGATGTTCGCATTGTGCGCGGCTCCGTGACGGATCGCGAGGCGGTCGCGAATGCATTCCAGGATTGCGAGGTGGTCTACCATCTTGCAACACAATGTGTCCGTCGGTCCCTCACCCGGCCGATGGAATCGCACGATGTGAATGCGACCGGAACGATCACTCTTCTGGAGGAAGCGCGGCTGCGCAGCATCCGTCGCTTCGTGTATTGCTCCAGCTCGGAAGTTTACGGAAACGCGTCTCGCGCGGAGTTGCGCGAAGACGTTACGGTCTGCTGTCCGATGACCGCTTATGGCGCGTCGAAGTTGGCAGGCGAGTTGTATACCGAAGCGTACATGCGGACCTACGGTCTGCCCACGACCGTTGTGCGCCCCTTCAATGCCTATGGTCCGCGCGCCTATCAGACCGGCGTTCGCGCCGAAGTCTTGCCGCGGTTCGTCGGCCGAGTGCTGAACGGGCTCCGTCCGGTTGTGTTCGGAGATGGCACCAACGCCCGCGATTTTACCTATGTAACTGAGATTGCACGCGGAATCAGGCTTGCCGGCGAAGCCGGTGCCGTCGTCGGTCAACGAGTCAACATCGCACGCGGGATACCCGTCACGCTGAACGATCTGGCCCGGGAAGTCCTGACGGCCCTGTCGCGGAATGATCTGACGATTGAATATCGCGGTGATCGTCCGGGCGACGTGGCCTATCTACACGCCGACACTGGCAAGGCAAAGAGCTTGCTTGGCTATAGCGCGGAAATTGGGCTGCACACGGGCGTGCGCGACTACATCGATTGGGTTCTAGCGACGATCAATTCAAAGGATCTGTTAGAAGAAAAGATCGAAAATTGGGTAATAGATGGCGATGCCGATGTCATCCGCTCCTGATCTTGCATTCAGCCGCCCGTGCTTCGGAATTGAGGAGGAAGAGGCCGCGGCATTAGCGATCCGCAGCCGGTGGGTGGTTGGTGGACCTAGCCTAGCCGAATTCGAGAAACTGTTTGCCAAAGCCTGTGGCGCCGAGAACGCCGTGGGGGTTTCGTCTTGGACAACAGGGGCCTTTCTGCTGCTGAAGGCGCTAGGCATCGGTCCAGGCGATGAGGTCATCGTACCGTCGCTGACGTTTATCGCCTCCGTCAATGTCATTGTGCACGCCGGCGCCACACCCGTTTTCGTGGATATCGATCCGGCGACATTCAACGTCGATCCGAATGACGTCGAGCGAAAGATCACGCCGAAAACGCGCGCCATCCTCCCGGTCGATCAAATCGGCTTGCCGTGTGACATCGACCGCTTCTTAGCGCTCGCGGCTGCCAAGAACCTCATCCTCATTCAGGACGCCGCCTGTTCATTCGGGAGTAAATTCCGCGGGATGCCCGTCGGTTCGCATTCGCCGTATTCGGTTTTCAGCCTTCATGCCCGCAAAGTGATTACGACAGGTGAGGGCGGCATGATCGTTACCAATGATAGCGAGCTGTCTGGCAAGCTGCGCCGTCTCCGCCATCAGGGAATGTCGCTCAGCGACTATCAGCGGCATGCGAGTTCGCCGACCACATTCGAATCCTATCCGGAAATCGGCTATAATTTTCGAATCACCGATGTCCAAGCCGCGATCGGAGTCGCGCAGATACGGAAATTCGCCGCGTTTCTTGCGCGCCGCCAGGCAATAGCGCAGGCGTACCTGAGTGGATTAAAGAATCACACTATCGTCGTCGCTCCGAGTGTTCCGCAGCACGTCACCCCGAACTGGCAGTCGTTTCAGGTCAGGGTGCGCGACGGCAAATCAACAACGCGAAACGCACTGATGGAGCACTTTTATCGACGTGGCGTGGCAACGCGACGTGGCGTAATGGCCTCGCATCTTGAAGAACCCTATCGTCATATGAATGCCAGGCTGCCTCATACCGAAGCCGTGGCTGCTTCTTCGCTGCAGCTGCCGATTTTCCCCGAAATGATGGACGCGGACGTCGAACGGGTTCTGAAAGTGCTATCGACTTTCGCGAATTGATTGCGGCGACTCGGCGCGTGCGTTCGGCGCCGCCTGATTACCTTTCACTCGCCGACATCTTTCGCATGAAAACCAGCAGGCGATGGATCGGCTTGAGGATCGATGCCCGCGGCCAGTTTATATCTTCGACCAAATCGAGGCCTGCGGTTTGCATTTGCCCAATCCATTGGGGTCCGTGCAGACGTTTAGGAATGATACGTAGATAGCCAACGCGTTCCGCGATGATCTGGGCGGGCTCTCTGGGGTGGATGGTCCGAGCGATCCGGACGGCGAGCGAGTCGGCGGCTGGCGGCATTGCGCGCCAGAGATGTCGTTGTAGGATCAAAATCCGATTCGTTAGATTGTCCTGCGGCATAGTCGCGATGATGACACCACCTGGAGCTAGGTCCGTCGCAAGCTTTGCAGCAAGCCGGTCGTGATCACCGACGATGAGGTGGAGCACGCTTTCCGCTAGGATCACATCGAACCCATCGAATCGAGCTTGCAGATAGTCGGAAGCCTCCAATCTCAAATCCCCATGGCCGTTCGGGTCAGCTTTTGCTCGTGTTACGGCGGCCTGGATATTCAGAGGCGAGATGTCGACGCCGGTCAGGATGGCGCGAGGCCGGTCGCGGCGAAGCGCGAGCAGAAGATCGCCGGCGCCGCACCCCAGATCCAGAATACGAAGCGTGTCGCTGTCCGGTAAGCGCTCGAGTGCGGCATCGAGGAACAGGCGAATGCTGTCCTCGCGGCCGGAGAAGGCCGCTTTTTCAAACGATCGCCCGGCTTCGCCCCTCACGCGGATTGCCGATCCAAGCGTTCGACAAGATCAATCGGCCGCAGGAATTCGAAGCTGCTATCAGCCGCCATTCGTTCGATGAATTCCCGATAGATATTGAGCATCGGAGGATTTCCGGAAAAGCCGCGCTCGCAATGGGTTAGGAGACACACGATGCCGCCGCTGCTAGCGATCAGGCGCGCCCCGTCGATCCATGTCGACATGATCCTGGCAGGACTGTAGCCGAGAAATTGCAGGCTGCCGTCGCGTGGCATCGACAGCGGAAGCTCCCACATGGTTCCGATTTTCCATGGCCGAGCGCTCGCGCACCCGTTGTTGGGAACGGGAAATAGCCCACCGGATGTGGGGATGCTGCTGTCATATCGGTAGTGTGATGCGAGCTCCTCGATCATGAGCTTGGTACGCACCAGCGACGGTGCGCGATAACCGGCTGTCTTGAATTCAGCCCCGACTTGCGCTCCGGCGGCGAGGCGTGTGTGCCGTTCTGCTGCAGGCGCGAAGGGCGTTCGGTTCGAATGGTCGTACCCATGAATACCGATTTCGTGACCGCGACTGGCGATCTCCGAGGTCAGACCTCTATCGATCGGCCAGGCACATGGCACGATATAATTCGCTGACCGTGCACCGTTGACTTCTTCGATCGGCAAAAACAATTTGACGAGGTTGGTCAGCCCTTCCGCGCTATCGATATCGTGGGTAAGGAGCACTGGCGTGCGCGGCGGCCTTTGAAATGGCAGGCCGCCGAGATCGGCTGCCGCATCGGCCGAAAGGTCCACCGGCCAGCCCGGGAAGCGCGCCCACTGGGACTGCCGGTAGCGCTGCATCCGTCCAATGCCGCGTCCAATCGCGCGCCGGAGCGGCCCCGGAATAGTTCGGTAGTTCACCGGTAATCGTGCCGATGTAGGAGGCCTCGACAGGTAGGCGTTCCGTTCTCGGAGATGCACCGCGCTCTCTTGCGCTTGCGACCGCACCGCGTCCTCGCTCCAGTCGACGCCGCCATTGCCGAAGAGGGCGGCCATGTTCGCCGGCAACATGATATCAAGTCCATCGGCCCAACGCGCCGCCGCCGGCAGCTCACGCGCGTTTAGCCGGACCTTGATCAGCGAGGTCTCAGACATCGGTCGGTAATCGTCTGGTTCGCTTTGAAACAAAATAAAGCGGACGCCTCTTCGTCTCAATGAAGATGCGGTACAGATACTCCGCAAGCATGCCGACCATCATGAACAGCAATCCGAACAGCACGGTCATCATGGTCATGATCCCGGTCCAGCCGGGTTCCACATCGGTCATCGACCAGCTTATCAAGAGGTAGAGCAGAAACAGGATGCTGCCGGTGAAAACTGCGAACCCGAGCATAGCGACGAACTTTGCGGGAACCGGTGAAAAGCCTATAAAGACGTCATACGCAGTATTCAGCATCTGGCCGAACGACCATCGCGTGGTACCGTGGACGCGAGCTTTCCGGTCATAGGGAACGGTGGCTTGGTTGAAACCGGTCCAGGCGACGAGTGCAAAAGTGACCCGGTTATGCTCGCGGTATTGCAGAAAGCAGTCGAAGGCAGTGCGATCCATTAGCAGGAAGCTGCCTGTCCTGAAGCGCGAGTTCTTCGGCATTGCATAGCGCGTCAAAACATAATTCAGAATATGCGACGCAGTTTTGCGCGACCAGCTATCGGCCCGCTCGCGGCGCGCGCCCCAGACGATATCGGCGCCGTGACGCCATTCCCGCATGAAATCGAGAACTGTTTCAGGCGGATCCTGCAGGTCGCAAGCAAGCGTAGCAACGGCGTCTTGATCGGGCTCGACATGATCGAAGCCAGCCGTCAGCGCGTAATGGGCGCCGAAATTCCGTGACAGCCGAACGCCTGAAAACCGCGACGAGGTCCGGGCTAGCGCTTCGATTTTGGCCCAACTGTCGTCAGATGATCCATCGTCAACAAAAATGACGTGGGCGTAGATGTCGGGATCGGCGAAGATAACACGGGTGACGGCCTCCGCGCATAGATCGATACTGGCCGATTCATTGAATACCGGCGTGATCAAAGTCAGCCGTCCTGGGCGTGGTCGCTCGCTGGTCATCATGAACCGTACGGAATGTACCTTGGCGGCCTCTGGAATGAGCCTCTGCATAACTTTCAACTGCGGCCGAGTCCATCGCCTTAACGGCACAATCTTTGTACGCGCTAGGCGCTCTTGATTCGCGGGAGCAACCATGCTGCAATGCGAGATGCGGCTTCGGTCACGTCTTCGGATTTCCTGATGTGGATGTCCGGCCTTTCCGGCGGTTCATAGGGCGAATCCACTCCCGTAAAGTTTTTGATCTTGCCGGCAAGGGCTGCCGCGTAGAGTCCTTTTGGGTCGCGCTGGATGCAATCCTCGATCGGCGTGTCGACGAATATCTCGACCAGTTCATCCGGGCCGACGAGCTCACGTAAGCTGTCCCGCTCGGCCCGGAACGGCGAAATGAAGCAGCAAATGACGATCAGACCGGCATCCAGCATAAGCTTGGCGACCTCCCCGACACGTCTGATGTTTTCCACGCGATCAGCGTCGGTGAACCCGAGGTCGCGATTGAGGCCGTGTCTGATGTTGTCCCCGTCGAGCAGGAACGTGTGATAACCGAAGTCGTGGAGTATCTTCTCGAGCTGATTCGCAATCGTGGATTTCCCCGAACCGGACAGTCCCGTGAACCAGAGAATGGTCGGCTTTTGCTGTTTGAGCGTCGCATGCTGGGTTTTGCCGATCAGATGATCATGATGGTGGATGTTGGTAGCCCGGCGAAGCGGAAATAATATCATGCCAGCGCCGGCCGTAGCGTTGGTCGACCGGTCGATCAGGATGAATGATCCGGTGCGCCGGTTATGGGCGTAGGGATCGAATACCAGTGAAGCCGATGTCGAGATGTTGCAGATTCCGATTTCGTTGAGCCTCAACGTACGGGCAGCTCTCTGATCGAGCGTGTTGATGTCGATCTGATGCTTCAGCGTTGTAATCCGTGCCGGAATCTTCTGGGTTCCGGATTTCAGAAGATAGGATCGTCCGGGTAGCATCGGGTCGTCATCCATCCAGATCAGCTTGCATGCAAACTGATCGGCGACGGCCGGTCTGTCCTGCGGGTCGACCAAAACGTCCCCGCGCGCAATGTCAATTTCGTCGCCGAGCACGAGAGTGATCGAGTCACCTGCTGCCGCCTCTTCGCGTTCGCCATCGAACGTGACTATTTTTGAGACGACTGTTTGGCGGCCCGATTTCGCCACGACCACGTCGTCGCCGCGGGCCACGGATCCGCTTGCCACAGTACCGCTATAGCCGCGAAAATCCGAATGTGGGCGGCTAACGAGTTGTACTGGCAAGCGGAATGGCTGAGCGTTGGCCTCCGCGGAGACATCGACATGTTCCAGATGGTCCAGAAGGCTAGGACCCTCGTACCAAGGGGTCAACGGTGATGGGCTAACGACATTTGCGCCGAAACGGCCTGATATCGGAATTGCTATGACTGAACCAAACTCGAGAGGCTGAGCGAACTTACCATAGGCCTCTACAATCAAGTCGAACGTTTCGCGTGAATAGCCGACGAGATCCATCTTGTTAACGGCGAGTACGACGTCCCGAATGCCGAGCAGCGAGCAAATAAAACTGTGTCGCTTGGTCTGAGTGAGGAGGCCTTTGCGGGCGTCGACCAGAATGATCGCAAGATCGGCCGTCGAGGCACCCGTCGCCATATTGCGTGTATACTGTTCGTGGCCGGGCGTATCCGCAACGATGAAGCTGCGATTGCGTGCCGCAAAAAACCGGTAGGCTACGTCGATCGTGATGCCCTGTTCACGTTCGGCCTCAAGCCCATCTAGCAGTAGCGCGAGATCGACTTCCTCTTCGTTTGTTCCATAACGGACCGAGTCGCGCTCAGCGGCGGACAACTGATCCTGAAAGATAGATTTCGAATCGACAAGCAGGCGCCCGATTAGGGTGGATTTACCGTCGTCTACTGATCCACACGTCAGAAGGCGGAGCAGTCCACGTCTAGGCGTGGGTTCGCCATCCGATGCTTCTTTAAAGGGCTTTATAATCAAAAATACCCCTCTCGCTTCTTCCGTTCCATCGATGCGGCCTCGTCGTAGTCGATGAGGCGCCCCTGACGCTCTGACATCGTCGAGGTCTCCATCTCGACGATGATGTCGTCGACGTTCACAGCTCGCGATTCCATTGCGCCGGTAAGTGGATAGCATCCAAGAGTTCGGAACCTAACGGGCATCATCTCAGGCGTTTCGCCCGAATTTAATGGCATGCGTTCGTCGTCTCTCATGATGAGAGCGCCCGAGCGACGAAGGACGGTCCTTAAGCGGGAAAAGTAGAGGGGGACGACCGGAATTTGTTCGAGCTTGATGTAAGTCCAAACATCCAGCTCGGTCCAGTTCGACAACGGGAAAACTCTGAGCGATTCACCTTCCTTAAGTCTGGTGTTGTACAGATTCCAGAGTTCGGGCCGTTGGTTACGAGGATCCCACGCATGAGAAGCGTTGCGGAACGAAAAAACCCGTTCCTTGGCGCGGCTTTTTTCTTCGTCGCGGCGGGCGCCGCCGAAGGCTGCATCGAACTTCCACTTGTCCAAGGCTTGACGCAGACCTTCCGTAGACATGACCTGTGCATGCGTGCTTGCACCGGAAGTGATCGGATTGATACCGCGTCGTAAGCCGTCTTCGTTGGTATGGACTCTCAGTTCGATACCAAGCGCGTCCGCGATTAGATCGCGGAACGTGATCATGTCCTGAAAATCCCAGGTCGTCGCGATATGCAGAAAGGGAAACGGCGGCTTGCCCGGGAAAAAGGCTTTTCGAGCGAGGTGAAGCATCACCGTCGAGTCCTTGCCGATGGAGTAAAGAAAGACTGGGTTGGTCATTTCGGCAACGACTTCGCGCATGACCTCGATCGACTCGGCTTCGAGCCGGCGGAGGTGCGGAGTGAGATTGCGACCGCGGGGGGCTTCTGCACCTTGCCTTGCATACCGACAGATAAGATCTGCAAGAGGCGTTTCCGCCGTCTGCAGTGTCAGCGGGTCCCGGCTGATCATGTGACTTCCACGTGCTTCGTCTTGCGCGTTACCGTAAAAATGGTGGGTGCAACCCGGAGCATGGAACTGCGCCCGACGAACGCAAAGTCCAGGAACTTGATGGGGAAAAAAAAGAGACAAAAAACCAGGTACAAGAGTGCCTTGAGCCGCTCACTGCCTAGTGAAAAAGTCGCGGCTAGTACCTCGATCAAAAGCAAAGTCAGCAAGGTAAAGGGCCCCGTCGCGTTACGTTGTTCCAGAAGTTCGAAGCCCGGAAAGAGATTAGCGGCGCCCACGTGAGTGAGCCGCTGATAATCATGAGGAGAGGCGTGGAAAGGAAACATAAATGGAATCAAATGGGCGGCCAAGCCGCCCTTGCGCGTTGCTCGTGCGAGATGTTTGCAAATTTCAGACAACCCGGGAACGTGCTCAAGAACGGAACGCGATATGAAGGCATCAACGGACTCATCCCGGAATGGCAGGTTGCTCAGGTCGCAAACGATGTCGGTCGCGGCGTAATCGAACAGGTCTATCGTAAGGATCCGCGGATCTATTCGATGGTTGCCCGCACCGATATCAACGACAAGCTGTTTGTCGGGGTCCGCTAGACGTAGCACCGCGGCACGATAGTTAAACGGAAAGGTCGGCGCGAAGATCGTGATTCCCCAGGCATAGTAGAACTTTCCCAAGGCTTTCTTTAGCCGATACTTAACAATGTCGAGTTCGTCCGTCGCTTCAGGAACGTCGATGAAGTAGATTTTTCCGCCTCTGACCGGGTATTCTGCTGAGCATGAGGAGCAGCGCAGGGATCCTGCTGTGTCGAAGAGATCGGCTCGGCAAGCGGGACAGCAGAGTGCTCGTCGCGCTTTGGCCATACGCACATCCTGTTTGCTGTCTCGCGTTTCCACTCGCAACGTTCAATTCCAATTTTCGCAGGGCTGCGCCTCGGTCCGGGCTGGCGGGAGCGGGCTAATCCTCGGCCAATACCACAGAATCGTTTGATGTGGAATATTTTGCAATCCGATTCATTTCAGCCTAACAAAGGCTCTACATTTAGCTCGGGTTGCTGTCGGGCGGCCGTGGCCGAGCCAGTCACGACAGGAATACGCGGCGTGGGTAAGAAATCGCATTCCGTTGAAGAACATTGGATTTGGAACTGCTGGCGTATCGCTGGCTATCTCTTTGCGGCCTTGAATGTTGTTCTGTTCGTCTCCCTCTTGACGCGTGGTCTCGATCTAACTGATGAAGGTTTCTATCTGAATTGGATCAAGAACCCCTGGGAGTATTCTTTCTTCCTAACGGCAACGGGCTTCTTCTTTCACCCGCTCGCGCTCATCTTTCCAGACAACATCGTCGCGTGGCGGTTAGTCGCGGGCGTGATAGTGCTGGGATTTGGCTTTGCGTTCGGCTGCAGCATTAGCGCATATGCATGCAGATGGTTGCCCGAGAAGCCGAAGGTCTCAGTGTCTGCGGGGTTGTTTCTATCGATCGCGGCGCTTTCTTTCTATAGCTGCTGGCTGCCCTCGCCGGGGTACAACCTCCTCAATTTTGCCGGCTGCCTCTCGTTCACCTCGGGCTTGCTGTTTAGCGCTGGGGGCCAAGTTGATGCCCACCGCCGCCGGATCGTGTCAAGTGCGGCAATGATCAGTTTGGGTGCGGTTGCAATCTGGATGGCTAGACCTTCGACCGCATTTCCGATGGCGCTCTTCGCCCTGATATTCCTTGTTGTTCATCGGCAACGCGAAGTCTTTTGGTCATTGATCTGGGCGGCGGTTTCGACCTTGATCGTCAGCGCGGCAATCGTGATGGTGATTGGCGGTACCTTTCAGGGTATGGTTGATCGCTACCGTCTTGGCTTCGAGCTGATAGGCCTCTTGAGGCCTCCGTTCTTGCTGTCCGTGAAGGATCAGTTCCGGGGCACGTTTTCGCATTTTGAATGGGCGTTCTTTCTCGTTGGGGGCGCCATCGTCGTTGCGATCGTGCAATTGGGTTGCCTGAACAGACTTCACCGAGCGCTCCATTTAGTCGTGGCGTCCGCCCTTATTGCAATAGGCATTTGTATAGGAGCAGAGATTGTTGCTGATGATGGTGGTCGATCGGTCGCTCGTTTATGGCCATTAGCAGCGGTGATCGCACTTCTCGTTGCATACCTTTGTCAGGCTCGGGTAACGGTTCTCGCTGTCACCCTTCCTGTGGTGTCGGTGCTAGTCTGGCAAAGCGTTTCGTCTGTGCTGACGATGGTAATCTTCGCTACGTTGATGCTTGGGATAATCGGTCGTTCGGTTGATAGCTGCAGAGCGCGAGCATGCTGGACGGCGCTCCTACTTTGCTGGGTTCCGATCGCTTTTGGATTTGGCAGCGGAAATTCCATTGAGCTCATGAGTGGGCTTGCTTCTGTATTCTGGGTAGCGGCCGTGATGCTAATGGTAATGACCCTATTTTCGAGCGTTCATGGTCGGCTCGTAGAGTGGATAGGAGTAGGATTTGTTTGCGCGACGTTTGCGGCGATGATCGGCGCGGCATCACGGCCCTATCGTTTGACGCACCCGCTGTGGCAGCAAACCGAATGCATCGTGATCGGACGTTCCAGTCTACCGATATGTCTCGATCCTGCCTCGGTCAGTTATTTGCAACGGATTAAAAAGGCTGCGCTTGAATCCGGGTTCATCAAATCTACCCCGATTATCGACCTGACCGGAACGGCCCCGACGACGATTTTCTTTTTGGAAGGGTTGCCAATCGGCTCGGCATGGCTGCTAGGTGGTTACCCAAATAGTGAAGAGTTCACGCGACGGGCGCTTGAGACCGTTCCGCGCGAAGACCTTAATCGCTCTTGGGTGTTAAGCGCGCCGAAAGGGCACCGGCCGATTCCCGCAATGGTCATGAGTTCGATGGGCTTGGACTTTCCGTCCGACTATGAGGAGGTCGTCCAGAGCCACACTGAATACGAGAATGAAATTCATATTCTTTGGAGGCCGAAACCCAAGTAGATTATGAGCATGGATGTCCACGTCAACTGCACACAACGATAGAGCGCTCCGCCTGCCCCGATTGCGGACAGGTTTGATCGCAAGGTGGCTTTGACGCGGGCATCGTCTGCAAAGCGGGCCCACAATGCTTACCGGTCTATCTCTGCTCTGGGTGCCGCGCTTGCAGTTCGCGCAGACCCTGCGGGTGCGGCCACCGATTGCCGTGCACCATTTCGAACGGGGAAGGTGAGCTAAACTGCAGTTTCCTGTCCCAAAACAACGGCCGATGCCTTCGCAACTATCGACATTCGCTGCGCTCTCATTCTACAGCTTTTGGTCGCTTCCACTATGCTGCAATTTACTTAATTCTCCTTTTCGCGGCTGATTTCCTCTTTAGTGCCGGTAATGCTGGCGGCTACTACTACTTACGATGTAAAGTCTTTATGTCGAACAGCGCGTCGTTGAATCTTCACTTACTCGAACGCTGAGCGGTAAATTCTTGTGGACATAGTCGTCGATGAAGAGGCGCCAAGTCGTTTCGCCATCCTCTTGCGTGCCGGCCTGAACGAAACCGAGCCTACTGAAATGATCGCGAACTAGGCCGTTCTTGGCGGTCGGAATGTAGCGCCCCGTGATCGCACTGATCCCCCTCAACCGAGCCTGTTCGACCAGGTATTGAAGGATGGCCTCCTCCACGCGTCGGCCGAGCACGCGGCACGACATGATCCAGCTGTCGACCTCCCAAGCTTGGCCGGTCCTACGGCATATAACCGTCGAAATCATTCCGCTGTCGCCGAAAATATCCTCAAGCCGGGCCTGTATCGTAAAGACGTCGAGCCTTGATTCCAGCGCTGCGATTTCGGCATCGCTGTAGCGACGGGTGGTCAGGTTAAACTGATTTGATTTCGAGATCAGTTGGGCAATCCGCTTGCGGCCGGCGCCGTCGAACGGCGCGATCGACAGCGTCATTCCAAGCGAACGCAGATAGTCGTTATGATCACCGATCCGCTCGAGCTGGGCGGCGCGAAGTGCGTTCGCTTTGTAGAAGCCTGCGCGGAGCTGGTCCTCTTTTGAAAAGCCGGCTTGCTCGAAATATCCCGCAGCCTGGAACACCGGGAGCCAGTCGCTTGGATCTTCCGGCAGTTCGGGCACGGCCACCGCCGGCAGCGCATCGCGGACGCGTTTCCGTTCGGCCGGGTTGTCGTCGAGGAACACAAAAGAATCGAGACCAAGGTCCAGCGCATCGGCGATCGCCTTGATATTGGCGGCCTTGTCTTCCCAATTGACTCGGAAGGCGACGATGTCGTCTTCCTTCAGGATCATTTCGGGGTGGTTGCGAAACGCGTCGAGCGCTATGGCTTCATCGTTCTTCGAGGAAACGCACAGGATGATCCCACGCTCCTTGAGCGAAAGTGCCATCCGCTGCAATGCCGAATGGGCTTCGCCGAGCGCGCTGCCATTGCCCAGCGCGAGCCCTTCGATGCCTTCGTCACCGACGATGCCGCCCCACATGGTGTTGTCGAGATCGAGAACCAGGACCCGACGCGACCGTCCCATTTGCGCTGCCAGGATTCGCATGACATTGTCGGCATAAAGCGGGATCATGGCGGTCGCGAACGGATACTTCGCGGCGTACCAATAGCGTCCGGCAGACCATGCCGACTGCCCGACTAGCCCGGCCAGCGCGTTCACGTCAAGCACCAGCCGGGATTCCTGCCGCGAAAGATGCGCTAGGCGGCGGTTGAATTCGCTGGCCAGATAACGCGGGCTGCCCGCCAGGCCAAGGTCCATGTTGAACTGAACGGCGTCAGGATCGGCGGCGAGCGTTTGCAGGATGATGGGACGGCCTGTCGCCGCCTCGGCCACTTCGGCAATTCTTCTGATCCGCCCGAGCGCCGCTTCGACGATCTGCGCCGCCACAGCCTCATCGCCGAGCGGAGAGGCGAGCCTGAGCATGCGATTGTCGGAAGCGACCAGCACGAAATCCGGCGGATTCTTCTTCAATGCAGCGCCGTTCCTGTCAAGCCATGGCTCCGGCTCTTCATACTCCGCGATCGTGACGTCGAGCAGGAATTTGAACCGGATCGCGGTCCCGATCAGGGCATCGGACATATGCGAGGCGGTGCTAGCCGACAGGATCAGTATGCGGACTGGCAGTAGGCCGTTCTTCCGCGCTTCAGCAGCGAAATTCGCGGGCGCAGACTTCAGAATGCCGTTGATCTTCCGGCCGAGAGCGCGGAGGTCGGATTCGTCCCACGCCGCCTGCGCGAGCGACTGCAAGAATTGCAGCGCCCCCAGAGGTTCGGCCGGCAGCGAAGCAAGCCGTTCGCGCATCTTTCCCGAAGGCCGCGTCAGCCAGGGCAGTGCCTGCAAGGACATTTTCGTCGCCCGGCTCGTCGAGACCTGCGGTTCACTCACTGCAAGCGTTCCTCAATCAGCTGAACAAACTGCCGGACCGACATGATCTGTTCGATCTCGGTGAGATTGAATTGAATATCGAACTCACTCTCGATGCCGCTCACCAGCCGGATATGCGCCAGGCTGTCCCAGGTCTTGAGAGTCTTCTGGCTCGTCTCCGGCCCGATCACCAGGTCTTCATCATCGAGTTCGGCGCGGAACACGTCCTGAACTCTGGCCAGTATGGCATCCGACGAATTCACTCTTTCAGACGCTTGCACCATCAGATCATCGACCCTTCGAAGAGAAAAAAAGTTCCGGCCTCGGAACGGGCTGGATATACATCGTGATACCCCTGCGACCAAGGGTGACCGCCCGTTCGATAAACGGCTTAGCATCGGCGGCAAGTATCCTCAAATTTGATAATTTGGCCTCGACGCAGATATCCGGGCCGAAATGCCGGCGCAGCCGCTGCGGCCTGATGTCGCCTATCCGCCGCATGTATTCGTGTTCGCCGGTTTCGCCGCCGGCTCTTTTCCAGCGGTATTTGATCGTGCCGTCGAAGACGCTCCGGAAGAACGGGACTTCGTCGAACAGCAGACATTCGGCGGTGTGCAGGTGAGTTAAGAAGTTGAAACCGGCGCCGATTCCGAGGATGCGCCCATCCAGCTCCGCCAGCCGGCAGAACGGGCTCTCCTTGCCCCAAGGCATCAAGGTGAGATGATGATCCCGCACTAGAAAATCAGCGTTGGGGCCGACCGCGCACACAGATGAAGACAGGTGTATGCTTCTGCGTGCGTCGGGAGAGCGACGGAAGACTTCGCATAGCAGGCCAGTATAGACCGGCGCCCTGTCGACGAGAAAGACCTTGTCGGGATTGTGATCCATCGGAAACGCGGGCATGGCAAGCGTTCCGCCCGGGCCGAGCAGGTCACGCATTAAATCAATTATTTCACTTGGGCGTAGGGCAACGTTGTAAAATTCGTTCCATGAGGAATGGACCCAGAGGGTCCTTCCGGGCGTCACCCCCAGATCGATCAATTGTTGTCGCAGTTTGGCGATCGAAACGGGGCGCCGGTAAATTTTTTTCGAAAGCCACAATTTTTGTTGGCGCAGGAAACCACGTACGTCGCTCCGGCCTATGAGCTTCTGGGCAACGCGTTTGACGGAGCTGCGGACGGTGCGAGACATGTTTGGAAGCACAATAGTTGGTTAATGCGCTGTATTTCGGGGGCATGATGGCGCTTCGGGCCGGAAGACCTCAGCCGCGCGGTGCCGGCTCAGGCCGCGCCGTGCGCTGCACCTCATATACAATGGGGAGCATCACGTCCAATGCGTTGTCGGCGCTCGCGACGCCAACGGTTGCGGTTTGATCGGTCAGGATGCGGGGCAAGCGGCGGGAGATGATGTGAATATTGCTCGTGAATTCATTCAGGTATTTCGCGAGGATTTCTCCGGCCATTTTCGCCATCGCATATTCCGCTGTAGTGCTGACGCCTTCGTCGATCGCAACGGTTGACGGGTAGAATAGAGCGAGCTTTGCCGGCCCGTCATGAACCAGGGCGGTGCACAGATCGAAGAAGCCGTCGGCATAAAAACGCATGAAGGTGCGCAGCTTGTCCGGCTCATAGAGTGCGGATTTGCGCTGAAATATTTTCGCCGTCGCGAAGTAGTAGCAGGAATCGACCGCGCCCAGCTGCTGTAGTTGTTCGCTCGCCGGCATCAGCGCGTCGTAACGCAATATCTCGCATTGGCCTCCGGCGCCGAGAATCTCGGCTGAGACCCGCTCGGCCTCATGTTGGCCGTCCCTGTAAGTAATGAGAGGGCGTCCGCCGCCGGCAGCGACGATCTTCGCCGTCACTTCGCCAAGGCCTCGCGAGCCGCCGACAATGAGTGATCTCTGTCCGGCGAAGGGGCTTCCAGCGACGTGCAACGATATCTCGGTCATGCTTGACTGGGACGGCGGAGTCGGCCGGGCAAAGGCATCCAGCCGGCCTGCGATGCCCGAGCCCGAAACGTCGATTTGCAGTGATCGAAACCGGGCGTCGACCTTCTTGACTGCATAGGCGAGCGCGCCATCCCGCTCGGTGTCCAGAGCGCAATTCACATTGAGCCCGGAGAACAGCGAGTGCAGTCCCGGGCACGCCATCCCAACAATTTGAGAAGTCGCAAGCAGCGCCTTGAGGGCCGCAATGCCGATCGTTTCCGAAAGCGCGGGGAATGGCGATTGGACGTCGCCATCCCCCGTCGCTACCGTGCCGGTCTGATCGGCGAGCTCGTCGAAGCGGAGATCGGCAGGCTGTGAAATCTGCGCTGGCACGGACGGTGCCAATAGTGTGCTTCGGGCCAACGCCTTTCCGGGTTCGGATGAAAGCCTGATCAGCGCCACCACCGTATTTGCGGCGACGACCTCAAATTCGACGTGCCGGTCGCTGCGATCGCGAATTCGGACCGATGCAAGCTCGTTGAGGTACAGCGGCTGGAGAAACCGGGCGCGGATATTGGCAACCTTGAAGGGAAAGCGAAATAGCACGGCATCTGCCGCCCATGCGAGATTGTGAATCCCATGCACCACGGGCGTACCCACCTGGGTGCGACGCGCGAAGGCTTCATCCAGATGCATCGGATTCCAATCCCACGAGAGCCGGGCGAATGCGATCTGATCGTTCAGGCTGAAGCTTCGGCTGGCAAGCTGCTCGTCACTCATCATGGCCCTGCAGTTCTCTCAATGCGCTGGCGAGGGCGCCGATTCTACCAAGCGCTGCTTTGGGTGCTCCAAATCCTCAAACGCGTTTCTTACGCACCCGGCAACGGCGGGCCCGATCTGGCCGGGCTCAAAACGACCCGACAAGCCGAAGAATGGCTGGAATCCCTCGACTTCGTAGCCACCTTCCGGAACCTGTGTTGTTGTGGGAAGATAGCCGAATAACGCGCCTAGGTATCCTGAATAAAGGCGTATCAACCCGGATCGGGGCGGCACCGCCTCATCCAGAATGCGTTCCCATTCGACGCTTGGCTCCGCGGACAACGCCACAATCTCCAGTTCCTGATCAATTCTGATGACCTGGGCCACCAGCATCTTGTCGGGAAAGGAGCCCTTGAAAAAGTCGCCGAGCGGAATTCGGGCTGATCCAGTCTGAAGGCGTGTGGGTGAAAACGTTTTGACGGGATTGCCTTGTGCGATGTCGCCCACGCCGGCCGCCAGGCCGCGGCTCCAGCGCATCCAGTCTCCGGTCGACAGGGTCGGAAATAAATTGCCGAACGCCACCACGCGGATTAGTTTGCGAAATCGCTCGCGTAAGCCGATCTTTTGCGGGGAAGCTTGGATATTCGGTCTGATATTGCCGCAAAACCCTTGTATAAACAGGCATGGAATATCGCCAAAGCGCTCGCGTAGCGCCTGGCGCACCGCGCCCGGATAGTCTGCACTGATGACATTGTCCGGCATAACAGCAGTCGGGTGGCAGGTGTAGTGCCAGATCGCGCCGAGCACGCGCTGGTCGTCGGCCTTCCGCAAAAGGATAACGGTCGCCCACTCGTCCTTGGGACCTGAAGGGTTTGGCGAGAAAGCGATGCTCGTTAGCTGGAAGCCATGCATTCGTCCAATGGTCGGAAACGGCCAATAGCGCCGTCGGTTGATGGAGTGGTTCAGCTGTCCCTGAGAGACGCTCAGACTGACTTCTGAAGGTTCTTCTTGTTGAATTTGGCGCAGCAGAGTTTCCGCCGCTTCGGCGACGCTGTTCACGAATGCGAGGTCCGGCGTTCCCAGAGGCTCGCAAGCCCGGTCGGTAGCGGGAGCGTTATGGGTGTGCGACGCCAGCAGCACGACTTCGTCGGCCCTAAATCCCATTCGTTCGAGCTTCATGAGGATCATATTTTGAAGTTCCGAGCCGACGATCATGAGATCGAAGCTGAAGAGCAGGCAGCGTCCCTCCGAGCATTCCAGCAGCACCGCTGACATTTCGATTGGGTCGAGGACCTCCGAGACCGGCGCCTTGCGCAAAGCATAGCCTGCCAGCGGGACCGGATGGTCGCGCGGGGTCAAGTCGCATGAGGCTGAGCGTGCAAACAATTTCGCCGCGGCGCCCTTTTGATGGTAAAACTGTGCTTTCGCGGGCATCCTTCGAATCTATGAGCTTATGGCGCTGGAATAGAGGGCCTCTTGCCTACTACCGCTTCGCACAATAATGCTTGGTCTTAGGTACCGGCCATGAGGACATATGTCTAGCAAACGTGATCTAGTCGGACGCCTTTTTCCGAAGGGCGTCCCTTTCTCCGAGAGCATAAACGACAATGCGGTGTTTGTTGCCGTCCGCCGGGAGCGGTTCTCGAACTGCCCGGAGTTCGGCGTCAGGCTCGACCTTTACAAGCATCTTGCTTCGATCGTCGGCAACGATCCGATCGACTACCTCGAATTCGGGGTCTGGAAGGGGGATGCCATTGATGCATGGCGAAAGCTCAATAAGGCAGCGGAAAGTCGTTTTGTGGGGTTCGATACGTTCGAAGGCCTGCCGGAGGATTGGGAAGAAGGGCATCCCAAGGGAACATTTTCGACGGATGGCGCGACGCCCCGCATTGACGATCCACGAGTTTCGTTCGTGAAGGGGTTGTTTCAGAAAACGCTGCCTGGTTTTCTGGAGAGGGTAAAACTGCAGAACAGGCTGGTCATCAACGTCGACTGCGATCTTTATTCGGCGACGCTGTACGTGCTAACGATGCTGGATAGATATTTTCAGCCTGGTACGATCATCATCTTTGATGACTTTTACTCAATGAGCCACGAGTTCAAGGCCTTTGTCGATTACGACAGATCGTATGGACGCCAGTGGCGCGCGATTGGGCGCATGCCTCATTGCATGAAGACTGCGATCGAGATTTGCTCGTAGTTGGCCGAGCAATGCCGGGCAGATGGTCTGCGACAATAATTTCTGCGAGGACATGTGACGGTCCCGACCTCGAGCCGCGCGCGTCGTATTTTTGGCGGATGGTCAGCCAGCGTCGTGCAGGTGTTGCTCGCCCTGACGCAGCAAATCGTTCTCATTCCAATATTTTTGAAATACTGGACAAGCGATACCTTATCCGCCTGGCTGATAATTTTTGCCGCGGGTAGTCTCGTAGTTGCCGCTGATGCCGGCTTGCATGCTTGGTCGGTGAACCGTTTTCTTTCATTCAAATCGCGGATTGATTGCGACCGTCGGACCAGGCGATATTACGGTGCCACATTTCGGCTTTTCGTCTGGTTCACCGCGCTGATGGCGGTTTTGCTCCTGACGGTGGTTCAACTGGTTGCACCTTCGAGCGTGCTTGGATTTTCTCAAGAGCCGAATTTCGACCTTGCTTTTGCGGTGATGACCTTAGGTCAGATTTTGACACTGCCGACGAATTTGGCCGGCTCGCTATACCGCGCGCGCGGGCTCTATGGACGAATAGTGATGGTTCAGGCGTGGGGCACCGCGCTCGGACAGCTCGGCCAGCTCGTTGGAGTAGTCGCAACCAGCAGCCTGTTGGTTGTCGTCACAGCATATGTTGTGGGTCAAATTTTGACGATGATATACATCCTGTTCATCGATCTACACCGGCAATTCCCATTTATCAGAGATATTCGTCGTCGGATCTCCTTGCGCTGGACGATTGGACAGTTCGTTGGTTCCTTCCCTTTTGCAGTGATGAATTTTGCCGAGATCGGACTTACCTATGTTTCCGTCTTGTTGATTGGCGCCTTCGTCACAGATCGCATTGCTATTGCCCAGTGGGGACTGACGCGCACAATCGTCGGCTTGCTAAGAGGCATTTGTCATCAGATGACGTTGTCGCTGGCGGCCGAACTCGGACACGATCATGCCATTGGCGCGCGAGACAGCCTGCAACGGCTCTATGCCAGGGGATCAATCCTCGTTACGCTATTTGCGAGCGCCACCACATCGGGCGCGCTGGTGTTTTGGCCGGACTTTTTTGAAATCTGGACCCATGGCGCCATTCCTTTCGATGCGACTCTTGCGTTCATCCTGCTTTTGGGCATGTGTGCCGGAGCGCCGTCCATTTTGGCCCTCAGCTACGCCAACTACAGCAACCGCGGGACCTTGCTGCTTTGGACCAAGTCTCTGCAACTGGCGATATTTTTGTTTCTGTCGTTCCTGCTGATCCCGCGTCTCGGACCTTTGGGAGCGGCAATTGCCCTGGTGTCGAGCGATCTAGTTGCCCAAGTTGGCGTTCTATTTATCATCATTGTGCACGAAACCTTGACACGCCCGGTACGACACACCTTGCTCCTGATCGTGACGATGGTAACGGTCGTCTCGGGTGGATTCGGTATCGGCGAGGGCATTCGCTATTTGCTGCCTGGAGCGGGAATTGGACATTTCCTGACGGAGTGCGCGCTATGGCTGGCGGCAGTCGCTATGCTCGCAAGCCCGCTGATGCACAAACCGCTTCGCGACAAGTTAGTGCACGCGATTCCCCACTAGCAGCCGATTTCTGGCGCTTAGCGAAGGGATCGTGCCCCGGTGAGCCCTGGCTTGTAAATTAAAGCTGGGGGGACCTGTGTCGGCGTGACGAAGCCCTAAGTAGATTGTCTTGATGATACGCTCGGTGAGGAGCGTCCGCTATTTCGTGGCGAGCAAGGCGACGCCGCTGCCGAGCTTTCTGGCAAACGGGATACAATTGCATATCGCGTCGTCGATATCGGCAACCCAACTGGCCTGCGGAACTGAAAGCACGATACCCGCTTTTTGCGCCACAATGGAAGGATAGCGCGTCAGAGTTCCGTGTTGAATGCATTTAGCATTGCTGAAAGCGCTGTAAATCGGGGATACGCGGGCTTTGTCGAGCGGCGAACAATAGGCGTTCGGCTCGCGCTTTCCGAATATTTTTGTTCCCCAAGTATAGCCGGGAGCTCGCCAGGGTTCGATAGCGGCGAACTTGCCGCCCGGTTTCAGAATTCTCGCGATCTCCAAAAACGCGATCTCGGTGCGCATGTGGTGCACGCAGCCGCCGACATAACACACATTCAGATACGAATCTTCAATCGGAATTTCCTCGGCAATGCCGACGATGCAGCGAAGCCGGTCCTCGAGTCCGAGCAGGCTTGCCAACGCGTTGGCGACGCACGCCTCACCGTGCATGGGCGTGAGGAGAATTGATTCAGCGGCGCCGGCCAGCAGAAGCAGGACGGCAACCGAGCCCTTGCCGCCGATCTGGATAACGCGCTTTCCTCTGACTGATCCAATGTGACGATAACAGTCACGTTCTGCAGCGACATCGATAGTTTCGCAGTACCAGAGGTCGGAGTCCGGGAATGGTCCTCGCTCTGCTTCAGAAAGTTTGGCGATCGAACCCAGATGGCGAAGGGCCGCCGAGTCGCTGGTGTCGAGGGATCCAGTTTCTCGAATTTGCTTGGCGTGCTCGTACCCAGCCAAGTTGTAGAATTCCATCTCCTTATAGGCTTCGTCATACTGGGGCTCCCTGAGATTACGCGGCCACGGCGCTTGTTCGGTGACGGCCTCGGGTCCAAGCAGGATCGGGATTTCGTCTTTTACAGGATAAAAAATCGTGCCATCTGCGACCGCCAAATGATCCCCGCTAAGCGCCGTCAGTGGCCGCTTGGTGATGGGACATACGAGGCCAGAAATATTCATCGGAAGTCCTTCGACTGGCGCGGATTGAGACCAATGGAAAATCGCGACAGCTACCATTTTCGCCAATAGTGTCAAGGTCTTTGAGCGTTCTGCGATCAGAAAAAGCATGGATCTGCGGCACAACTCAAGACAATCTTGGAGCAGTCCCTATGTTAATGCCTTTATCAGCCCAAAGCTGGTTCTTGCAGGCCATCGACGATCATTTGGATCGCGCCCGTAGCGCGATCCCGTCTTCGAAACTGCCGACCAGTTCCAGATGTTCATTGCGTGGGTCGAACAGCGCCCACGGCGACTATCGACATTTATCCGTGCGGCTGGTACCTGCCGACAGATCACGGCTGTTATTGGCGGATGCGATTTCTAGCTTTCCAGGGCGTCCAGCAATCGCGATATGGGCCATGCGAGATCCCTCAGGATGAGACTATTCCAAAGTTTTTGCTACTATCCGTCGTATCGGCCGCGCCTGCGACGGTTGGCCACCAACGCCGCGACTTTCAGGCAGCAGATCGAGGTTTTCTTTGCCGACAAGTACGGAGCGTCGCATATTCTGCTTCCGGTCACTCGCGCAGATCCGGATGCATTTTTCACAAATTGGGACGACGATGACCTCCAGCGCGCCTGGGCGCACGAAGCCGGAATGGGGAAAAGCGCGTCGCTGGAGGATATCCTGCTGGCACAGATCGAGTCCCATCGCACCGACATCTTTTACAATATCGATCCCGTTCGTCTTGGGAATGAGTTCCTGGCGCGGCTGCCGGGCTGTGTCAAGAAAACCATTGCGTGGCGCGCCGCGCCATCAGGCAACGTCGACTTCTCGAAGTACGATTTGGTCGTCTGTAACTTCCCCGCCATATTGGCTGACTTAAACCAGCGCGGCTATAGAACGGCCTATTTTGCACCGGCGCACGATCCGGCGATGGATCCGTTTGCCGATAACAGCGAGCGTCCGATCGACGTGATTTTTGTTGGCGGCTATTCGCGCCATCATTTGCGTCGTGCGGAAATATTGAATTCAGTTGCAGGCTTGGCGGACCGGTTCAGGATTGTATTTCACCTCGATCCGTCGCGATTATCTCGACTTGCCGAGTCACCCATCGGATTCCTGCCGCCCCTGGCGCGGCATCGTCGACCGCAAAACGTCCGCTCCGTTTCGAAGCTGCCGGCATTCGGTCTCGATCTCTATTACGCGCTGTCTCAAGCCAAGATCGTTCTCAACGGCGCGATCGATATGGCTGGAAACGACCGTGGCAACATGCGCTGCTTTGAGGGCATGGGCTGCGGTGCCCTGCTGCTCTCCGACGATGGGAGATATCCGGAGGGCATGGTTTCCGGCAACACGTTGCTCACATACGGCTCCGCCACTGAGGCGATTGCGCAGATTCGGCGGCTGTTGGCAGATGACGATCAACGCAGAGCGATTGCGCGCGAAGGTCATAAAATGGTATCCACGAGGTATTCCAAGGGGATCCAGTGGCTGCGGTTTCAAGAACTACTTTGATGGGCTCCAGTCACTTCGGCAAACGCGAACGAGAACGAGCGTCACGATGGATAGTTATATTCCGATTTCACAGCCCTCAATCGGCGCACGAGAACGGGAGCTTGTGCTCGATGCGGTAAATTCCGGCTGGGTATCTTCCATTGGAAAATATATCGATGAGTTCGAAGCTACGTTTGCGCGATACTGCGGGACCGAATTTGCGTTGGCGGTGAGCAACGGCACGACCGGCCTTCATTTGGCCCTGGTGACACTTGGCCTTGGACCTGGCGACGAGGTGATCATACCGGACCTGACATTTGTCGCGACGGCTAACGCCGTAGCCTATACGGGCGCGACTCCCGTTCTCGCTGATATCGATCCCGATACGCTATGCATGGATCCAGCGTCAGTCGAGTCCCTGGTGACGGAGCGCACAAGAGTAATCATGCCGGTTCATCTTTATGGGCATCCGGCAGACATGGACGCGCTTGCGGCGATCGCCAAGCCCCGTGGTATCGCCGTCATCGAAGACGCTGCCGAGGCCCACGGTGCCGAATACAAGGGACGGCGGGTTGGGGGATTAGGTCAGTGTGGCGTATTCAGCTTTTATGGAAACAAGGTCGTGACCACCGGCGAGGGGGGCATGCTAACGACCAATGATCGCTCTTTTTACCAGCGGGCAAAACGGTTGCGGGATCACGCGATGTCGCCCGAACGCCGCTACTTCCATGACGAGTGCGGGTACAACTACCGCATGACAAATCTGCAGGCTGCTTTGGGCGTCGCGCAAATGGAGCGCATCGATGATTTCCTGAAGGGTCGTGAGGAAATCATGGCGTGGTATCGTTCGGCCATTGCTTCAAGCGAAACCGTTCGCTTGAACCGCGTCAAGAACTGGGCAGCCAGCGCATTCTGGATGGTGTGTTTGGAGGTCGACGGGTTCAACGAGGCGCGACGCGAAGCATTCATGGGGAAGCTGAAGCAGCGGGGTATCGATTCTCGTCCGTACTTCTGTACGATGTCCTCGTTGCCGATGTACCAGCAGAAGCCGTTGTCCGTCGCGGCGCGGAAGGCCCAATCAGGCGTCAATCTGCCATGCTTTTTCGGCCTCAGCAAAAAGGATGTCGAGCGCATCGGCAGCGTCGTCAACGAACTGCTTGCGGACGTTGACTAGAGATGAAGGACGCGCCACCACCAATCATGAATCGAATAGCCCGAAAACTGAAATCGTTCTCGATGCGCTCCGAACTTCGCGCATATCAAAGTTCGATGTCGGCGGACAACCCGTTGCGGGGATTGCCGGCGCACGTTGTAGGCGATGCGTCGGCGGATCCGACGGAATTCTTCACGCACTACGACGCCTTTGGTTACTGGATGGCCGAGAAGCTTGCGCGCACAAATCGACGCCGGCGAATACTCGACATCGGCAGCCCCAAAACGCAGAATGCAATCCTTTCCACCTCGCACGACGTGACGGCTGTTGTTCTCGCCGACTGCTCTGACAGGTTCAGCGCCGTCAAATACGTCGAGCACGATGTGACGCAACCGCTGCCGTTTGAGGCCGGATCGTTCGACTGTTTTACATCGGCCGCGGCGCTGCAACTCATCGGATTGGGTCGGTATGGAGACCGCATCGATGCAAACGCCTTGCCAAATCTGGTATCGGAGCTTGGTCGCGTCATGTCGGATGACGCCGAGCTCTTTCTAAGCATGGCACTTGGCCCCAACATACTTATGTTCAACAACCATTGGTGCCTGGATCTAGAGACAATCCAGCGCGTGTTCAGCCGCTGGCGCCTCGTGGATGCAGTGGCTGATAACTGGTCCTCGCCGAAAGTTCACCCCGCTGCTGACGCCTCGAAAAGATTCCTGAAACCGGAGCAGCTTCCCATCATCCAGAAACGTGACTATCGGGTTGTCTTCTGCGCGTTTGTTCGAAATTCCTAACAACCCACGAGAGGCGACCACGACCAGGAATGAGGGATTGAGCACGAACCCTTCCCATCTCGGATAAATACAATTTTAAATCGGTGCCTTGATGTTACAGGACAAAAAAGCAGCCCGGTATAGCTGGGAAGAGGCGATCAATATCCTTCGAAAGGATCCGCAGCATCGTGAGTTGATTTACAACGCATATTTGACGGCTGATTTGCACGATAATTGCCGGCGTTTTGCTGAAAGCGCCGAATTTGCTGAAGTTCTCAAGTTGATCGAGGCTCATAGGTCGGATGCGCGCGACGTCCTGGATGTTCCAAGCGGCAACGGCATCGCAACTTTTGCATTCGCGCGTGCGGGCTTCAAGGTGGGCGCGGTTGAGCCGGATCCTTCGGATTCAGTTGGTCGTGGTGCGATTGCCACATCCTTGTCGTCAGAAAACCTTGAGGCCAGGATTGTTGATGCGTATGGCGAGAATCTGCCGTTCGCCTCTGATAGCTTCGACGTCGTCTATGTCAGGCAAGGCCTTCATCACGCCATGGATTTGAAGGCCATGCTGGCCGAGTATGCGCGTGTACTGCGTCCTGGCGGGCTGCTGTTGGGTTGCCGCGAGCATGTGGTCGACGACTATGAATCCAGTTTACAGGAATTTCTCGACGCCCAGGTGGATCATCAGCTTTATGGCGGCGAGAACGCGTTCACGCTGTCCGACTATCGTGCAGCTTTTGTGGATGCAGGACTTCGCATCATTGAGGAAATCGGACCTTACGATTCACCGATCAATCTGCACCCCAATACGCCGGAGCTTCTTGCTGCCAAGATCTGCAAATCGGTGCCAGGCAGAATCCTCAGTTCGATTTTGCCGGAATCTACCGTTTTCAGACTTGGCTTGTGGCAGTTGAAACGATCAAACCGCCCGGGGCGACTTTACTCTTTCGTCGCTTTGGCCTCATAGCAGTCAATCGAACAATGCTCCAGCGCCTTCTTCCCCTTGTCGTAATGCTTCGCGAGCGATTTCCGCCCGCTTACGATTTTCTGGTGCGATTGGCCAAGCGCTTGATGGGGGGCGTGTTTGGCGTCTATCCCCGTACCTTGGCGAATGAAGTGGGCGCTGTCACGGAAATCCTGCGAAGCTCGCAGTGGAACATGGCCTACGGACGGGGGCTCGCGCATGAGCGCCTCGAAAACGATTTCGCCGAAGCCGTCGGCGCCCGCCATGCGATTGCGGTCGCGAGCGGAGGCGTAGCGCTGCAAATGTCGCTGCGCGCAATGGGGCTAAAACCGGGCGACGAGGCGATCCATCAGGTCGATACCTGTTCCGCAACCGCGATGGCTTTGATCAACGCGGGTGTTACGCCCGTTTTTGCGGATATCTCGGATTCCACGTTCATGCTCGACTGTTCCGATGTCCAGCGTCGGATCGGGCCACAAACGCGGGCACTAATTGCCACCCACATGTGGGGGAATCCCGAAGATGTCTCCGCGCTGCGGACTTTGGCGCGCGAGCACGGGCTGAAGTTGATCGAAGATGCTTGCCTGGGCCTTGGCGCCGTCGCGGACGGAAGACCTGCTGGCTCCTGGGGCGACGTCGGCGTGTTTTCGTTCGGGTGCATCAAGCCGATCCAAACCGGCGAGGGAGGGATGATCGTCACCGATGACGAAGCGCTGGCAAGGGAACTCAGGTCGCTGCGTCACTGGGGCGATCGTACCATCGAATTTGGCGTTCGTGACGCGACACAGTTGGCGTGGAACGGCCGCATGTCCGAAATTCTTGCCGGCGTCGCCCGCGAACAGTTGCGCGGGTATCCAAGGCACCTGAAGGAAGTGCGCGACGCCGTCGGCGAATTTCAAACCTTCCTTGACGGTTTTCCGGGCCTGTCGCTCGTGCTCGGCACGGCTGACTCGGTTTGGAGTTGCGCCTTCACCCAGGCCGTCCTGCGCGTTGACGCGGCGTCGCTGGGCTTTGGCAAGACGAAGCTGATGGCGGAATTAACGAGAAATGGAGTTGCCAATTGGCATGCCAACTTCGAACTGATCAATGGCCTTTCTTTCTTCCGCGCCGGAGGATGGCGAGATTGGATTTTACGCGGTGATATTGACCGCGTGGGAGAGAACAACAATGGGCCGTTTCCGGCAGCCGAGCGGGTATATGCGCATGACGGCGTTGGCCTCGGCAAAATGAACTTTCTTTCGCCTGGCAACCGCAAGCACCTGGAGTCGGTTCTCCGCTCCCTGACAAAAGGGAGAGCTGTTTGACAAAACTTGGCGTTGTGGTGCTGGCGACGCCGGACCTCGGAGGAACATACCAATATTCGCTGTCGATGCTGGAAGCGCTCCGCCACACGCAAGCCTATGAAATTACGCTTTATGCCGACCCTTCGAACAAGGATCTCGTGAAGCTGGGGTATCCAATTTGCAAATTTACCGAGCCCCGCTGGAAGCAATTGATGTACGTGGCGGCCGATGCGCTGGGCCTGAAATTGCAAGATCCGTTCGTTGACGAAGATATCCTGATCGCTCCGATATATTCTCTGGCTCTGCTCCAGACCGCGAAACCATTTGTCTATACACTGCATGATCTGCAGGAGTTCTACTATCCGCAGAATTTTTCTTGGGCACAAAGACTCTGGCGCCGCAGAGTCCATGTTTGCCTATCCCGCAGGGCAGCTCGCATCATCTGCGAGTCGGAATACGTGAAATCGGATATCGTCCGTTTCTTTGGCGTGCGGGATGAATGGGTCGCGGTTATTGCAGCTCCGCCGTTGCAGCAGAGGATTGCGGAGTTCGACGCAGCGGAACTTGAAAAGGTCCGTGGTCGCCTTCGTCTGCCGGATCGCTTTATTTTGTACCCCGCGCAGTTCTGGCCGCACAAGAATCATCTTCGCCTGATCCATGCATTCAGGCAGGTCGTCGCCAACGCGCCTGAATTGAAATTGGTCCTGACCGGGAAAAAGCGCGACGACTATGAGGTCGTGATGAGGGCGGTCGGGGAAGCCGGGCTCGAAGGCAATATTTTGCATCTGGGCTACATTGAGCAGTCCGATTTGCAGGCGATCTACCATCTTGCGGCCGCGCTTGTGATGCCATCCCTGTTCGAAAGCGTCAGTATACCCATTTATGAAGCCTTTGAGGCGGGCACGCCAGTCGCAGCCTCCAATATCCTTTCGATTCCGGAGCAAGTGGGAAGCGCGGGTTTGCTGTTTGACCCTTTTTCAAGTTCTTCCATAGCTGAAAGTATATTAAAACTTGCCCATGACCCGGGACTTGCGAAGAGGCTAGGAGCGCTGGGGCGCGATAGAATCGCGTCAATGACGCCGCAAACCTATTGCAGTCGATTGCAGAATTTGTTGACACAATCGCAAACGCGAAGGTCATCACAGCGAGATGACTAGAATCTTTTCTCGCGTGGGGTTAGCTAAAACACACGGCGGAGCTGAAACTCTTGATCACAATCACGGATTGTTCGCCACCGATCTTCTATTGCTGAATTGTGCAGGGGTGCAAGGTTTCCTTTTTTCCCGCGCCGCGGTTCACCACGGGACGTAAGTATGGCCGAAGCGCCTCCTGAGCGATCCGATTGTTCGACAAGTTTCCTCTCGGTATATTGGCCGTAGGAGGGCATCCCCAGTCTACTCTTGATCTTGGTTTCGGGCTTCGAGGCGTTCTTCCTGGACTGATTACCTAGGCATCCAGGGAGACACCTTGCACTACATACACCGGATAACTTTCGCTAGTGCGCTAACGCGTCACGGTCGTCAAGGAGCAGCGTCTAGGCCACCGATTTGGAGTTTTGCTCTCGACGGCCCAAGCACCTCTCTCTCGGAGACGATTCTGCCTTTCTGGTGGAAGCCATTGTGAACGTCGCGCTGTGAGCTGAACCTCGCTTTCGGGTCCATGAACAATGAGAATCTGTGACCGAATAGCTTATGCTATGCATCGGCTCCTCGCCAAGAGACGAATTCGGGGGGTTTTAGCCGTGGGTTTGTGGTGGTACCTAAGCCCGTAAAATTCGAGATGGCTATGCTATTCAACTCTTACGGATTCATATTCCTCTTTCTGCCCGTAGCATTCGTCGGCTTCTTCGTTTTTGGTCGGTTCGGCAGTCTGTGGCCTATCGGCTGGCTGGCGCTCGCGTCGCTAGCCTTCTATTCGTTCAGCAATTGGCAATTTGTGTCATTGCTGCTGGTTTCGATCACATTCAACTACGGGATCGGCTATTTTCTGATCGTGTGGAAATCGCGCGTCCGTTTGCGCCACGCTATGCTTTTGGTTGGCGTGGCCTGCAATTTGCTAGTGCTCGCGATCTTCAAATATGCCGGCTTTGTTGCCCTCAATCTCAATGCGGTGTTAGCAACTCACTTCGTCATCGACATCCTGCTGCCGGTCGGCATCTCCTTTTACACGTTCACCCAGATCGCGTTCCTGGTCGATGCGTATCGTGGTAATGTTGCACGCTACGCGCTGCCGCATTACGCGCTGTTCGTCACATATTTTCCCCATCTGATCGCCGGACCCATCCTCCACCACAAAGATATAATCCCGCAGTTCGAGCGCGCCAAGGCCAAGCGCCCGGATCCGCATCTGATCCTGTGCGGCCTGATCATTTTTGCGATCGGCCTGTTCAAGAAGACATGCCTGGCCGATGGCGTCCAGCCACTGGTCGCGCTCGCCTTCGGGCCGAGCTTGCCGACCTTCGATCAGGCCTGGATCGGGGTGCTGGCCTATACGTTCCAGCTCTATTTTGACTTCTCCGGCTATTCGGACATGGCGATCGGGATATCGCTGATGTTCGGCATCTTCCTGCCGCTGAATTTCAATTCGCCTTACAAGGCGACCTCGATCATCGATTTCTGGCGGCGCTGGCACATGACGCTGTCGCAGTTCCTGCGCGACTACCTCTACATCTCGCTCGGCGGCAACCGCCATGGGTCGATGCTGCGTTATGTCAATCTTGGAATCACCATGTTGCTGGGCGGCCTCTGGCATGGTGCGGCGTGGACGTTTGTCGTCTGGGGCGTGCTGCATGGCGCCTATCTCTGCATCAACCACGCCTGGAACAATTACGGGCCGAAGGCGTCACCGCGCGTCGCGCCGTTGGCCAATCTTGCCGGGCGGATTTTGACATTTCTTGCCGTCGTCGTCGCCTGGGTGTTTTTCCGCGCCGACACCCTGATAAGTGCACTCTCGGTGCTGTCGAAAATGGCCGACCCCAGTAATATCGTGTTCGGCCGCCTCGAGATCGTGCAAGCTGTTTTCATCCTCGCTTATGCAGCACTCGCCTGGTTTGCGCCGAATACGCAAACAATTATTGGCTACGACCACGCAAATCGGAAGGTCGGCGAGAGACTTGGTGCATGGAGGATGAGCCCGCTATTGATCTACGTAAGCGGGGCGGTACTGGCTTTCGGGATTCTCGGAATCCAGCGACATAGCGAGTTTATTTACTTCAGATTTTAGTGCCTGCTCAAGCAGTTTTAGATTGTAAAGCAGGTACTGTGCCGCGTTTGCCCGCAAAAACGCGGGCCTTGGCAGCTTCACAAGTGGCTGCGGTCATCTATTGCTCGCTGTGGGGCGGGATGGTAGGTCTTGCCTATGCGAAACTTAGCCGTTCTTCTCTTTTTAGCGCTGGTAGGAGCGTTCAATGTGAACGCCGATTGCAATCGGGCTGACGATGACCGGCCGAAGGTTGGGTACAAGCGGTTCGCAGGGGGGGCTCCGCAACTGTCAAAGCTTGGCCGTAAATGCAGCACGCGTACCTAATCAGATTTCTTTGCGCGACCGCCGCTATCACGGGCCTGCTTGCTGGCTTCAATTTCGTCGTTGATCCCTTGCAGATATTTCATACGCCTTGGGTCTCCCCAGCGCGTTACTCGTCAAACCCACGCATTGGTGACGCCGGGCTGATCCGCAGCCAGCACTTCGATACGGTGTTCATGGGCACTTCGCTCGGCGTTCGCTTTCGACAAGCTGAAATTGACGAGCGCCTTAGCGGGAAATCTCTCAACCTCGCGTTCTCGGGGGGAACATCAAAAGAGCAATACGTAGTCTTGTCGGCTGCACTGAGCCGCGATCCCAAACGCATCATCTGGCAGATGGACGATTGGATGTTCCGCGATTCCGCTGTTGAGGCTGACCTGTATATGCCCGCTGACCTCTATCGCATGAATTTGAAGGGCTTCGCCGGATACCTGTTCAGTCTCGAAACAGCGCGCGAGTCGGCTTGGATTGCTCTTTCCCGCTGGGATTCGATGCAGAGACTATCTCGCGGGCTTTTCGCGATGGGCTTCATCAAATTTGACCAAGTGGACGTAAACGAAATAAACGCTTTCCCGTCCCATATAGAACCAAACTCGGTGTTCAACGCCGCCAACGCGAAGAAAGCATTTGAGCTGAATCTGAAATCGCCGCACGCCATTTCTGTTGGCTTCGACTACGCCGCGATGGTTGCCAACTTCGATCGCGACGCGCTCGGACTGATCAAGGACCACCCCGACACTCAATTTATCGTCTACTTCCCGCCCTACTCCATCCTCCATTGGGTTGCATTGCGTGATGTTGCGTCGAAGGCGTTGCAGGAAGTTTACAAATTTAACGAATACCAGCTTAATCAGCTATCCCGTTTACCGAATGTTGAAAGTTACGATTTCCGCGACGTTGATCGGATTACGCATGATCTCGACAATTATCTTGACACCATCCACCACTCACTTGAAGTCGATCGACAGATACTCGCAGCGATTGCTGTCGGCGATCATCATGTAAACCGCTCGCAACCGTCTTTGGCCCTTGAGAAGCTCAAGCAGCAAGTGGAGAAATATAGAGTTGCGAATTGGGTCCCAGTTTCGCGATGATTGGGATGAAAGTTGGGGTAGCTGGTGAAAACATATTACCGATGCCTCGGCAAAGAGTCGGCATAATCGCGATCCGACTGGTCGGCGGTCGTCGCCATGATGCGTTTACACCATGCGTCGCGGCATCCCAGGAGCGCGACATGCATACGAGATTCACTGTGCCGCGTTTCAACTCGCCTGGATTGGCGACGCGGTCTGGACGCGCTTCCAATCCAGTCCTTTCGAGCAAGGCTGACAGCTGCGCCGCGGTCGAATGACGCCGTCCTGCACGTGGGGCCAGCAGAACGAACCGGTCTCAAGCCACTTGGCTAACAGGCACACACCCGTGCCGTCCCAATAGATCAGCCTCACCCGGTCGGCGCGCTTGGCGCGGAACACATACATGGCGCCGGAGAACGGATCGGCCTGCATGCTCTCAGCACCAAGGCCGCGAGCCCTTCGGCACCCTTGCGGAAGTCGACCGGCCTGGTCGCCACCATCACTCGCACCGCGTCCATCGGACCGATCACGTGCAGGTCTTCAGCGCATGGATCACGGCCGCAATCGTCGCGGCATTCGCGCCGCGGCCGACCCGGACCGCGACGCCGTTGATCTCGATGATGCCGCTGCTCTCGGCACCCCGCCGAGGGCGTCGGCGCTGCCGCGGTGAGCGCTCCGACGGCGTGCACGATGGGGGAACGACAGCCGGCACGAACGTCTGCGGCTCGGAAGCCACCAGGGATCGCAGCCGCCTGCGCATTTGCCGGCGCCACGTAAACCGCTGTTGCGGCGACAATCCGTGCCGCCGCGCGACCTCCAATACCACGTGAGCGTCACGATAGGATCACCGGTGCCCGGGCTTGACTTGCGCGGAATGCTCTGGATAGCGCGGTCGGGATGATTGACGCCGCCGGGGCGCGGTGATGGGGTGATCCCGGTTCGGAGCGGGCAACGGGATCAGAATGAACAGCGAGTCGCAGCTGCGCGAGAAGCTTCGGAAGATCGAGGCGTTGTTCGTGGGGGCCGGAACTGCTGGTGAGCGCCTTGCGGCGGAAGCCGCGCTGCAGCGGGTGCGGGCCCGGGTCGAGGAACTCGCTCGCCACGATCCACCGATCGAACAGCAATTCTCACTTCCCGACCAGTGGTCTCGGCACCTTTTTCTGGCGCTTTGCCGCCGATATGGGCTGCGGCCGTTTCGTTATCGCCGGCAGCGACGCAACACGGTGATGGTCCGTGCGTCACGGGGCTTCGTCGATCGAGTCCTGCTGCCGGAGTTCACCGAGCTGGAGGGTGCGCTGCAAGTGTATCTGCACGAGGTGACGCTGCGCGTGATCCGCGAAGAGATCTACGACGACGCCAGCGATGCGCAGGAAGTTCCAGATGCGCTGCCGTCGAACTGATCAGGCGGCGAGCTTTGCCTGCGAACTATCGCGCTCGGCCTTCCAATTCCACGGCAACAGCATGTGCAGCTGATTGATCTTTGTACGTCCGGAGACGATGCGCTCGAGAACATCGGTCAGATAGTGCCGCGGGTCGATGTCGTGCAGCTTTGCCGTGTTGATGAGCGATGCAAGGGTGGTCCAGGTTTCGGCGCCGCCCTCACTGCCGGCGAACAAGTAATTCTTCTTTCCCAGGCCTATCGGCTTGATGCTGCGTTCGACGTATTGCTGTCGATCTCGATGCGCCCATCATCGATGAAGCGCGTCAGGCCTTCCCAATGGTTGAGGGTGTAGCGGATCGCCTTGCCAAGGCCGGATTTCTTCGAGACTTCCAGTAGCCGCGCCTCGAGCCAGGGTTTGAAGTCCTCGATCAACGGCCTGGTGTCGGTCTGCCGCACTGCAGCCCGATGCGCCGCCGGCAGACCGCGGATGCGATCCTCGATGGCGTAGAACATCGCGATCCGTTGCAGCGCTTCCGCAGCAATCGGCGACTTCGTCGCGACGTGAACGTCCCAGAACTTCCGCCGCGCATGCGCGAAGCAGAACGCCAATTGCACCAGATGGCCGCCGTTCTTGATCAGGCCCTTGTAGGCGGCATAGCCGTCGACCTGCAGGATGCCGTGGTAGTCCCCGAACAGCTGCTTGGCGCGGATCGCCTTGCGATCCTCAGCAAACATGTAGACTACCGCCGGCGGTGCCGGGCCGCCCCACGGACGGTCATCGGTGGCGATCGCCCAGAACTGGCAGACTTTGGTCTTGCCACGGCCGGGATCGAGAACTGGCAGCGGCGTCTCGTCGGCAAACAGCCGCGGGTAGGACATCATTGTGTCGCGCAACAGCGTGTGAAGCGGCTTCAGCCACCAGGCGGCGCGGCCCATCCACGAGGCCAGCGTCTGCCGATCGAGCGTGATGCCTTGCGCGGCGAACATCTGTTCCTGCCGATACAGCGGCAACTGGTAGCCGTATTTCATCACCGCGATGTGGGCCAGCAAGGCTTCCGTCACCATCCCGCCATCGATCGCCTGGGCCGGCGCAGGTGCCTGCATCACACCCTGGCGGCATCCCCGGCAGCCATACCGCGGACGCACAATGCGCTTGACCCGGTACTGCATCGGAACGACGTCGAAGGCTTCCTTGACGGTCTCCCCGATCTTGTGCAGCCGCTCGCCGCAGCAAGGGCAGATGTGGCTCTCGACATCGATTACGACATCGATGCGCGGCAAATGCTCCGGAAGCTTCCCCCGGTTGCGTCGCGCCGGTCGCTTTCCACGGCCCTCCGCTCCATCAGGCAGCCTGCCTCCGGTTACGTCGTCGTTGGCCGCGGCACGAGCCGCCTGTGCCGTGATGGTGAAGAGAGGCAGCTGTCCGGGATCCAGTGTCTCCGAGCGGGGACCGAAGATCGTGCGCTTGAACTGGGACAGGATCATCAGGAGCTTGTCGTTCTCCTGAACCGCAGCGTCGCGTTGGGCGATCGCCGCATCACGCTCGGCCGAAAGCGTGCTGCATTCCGCCGACAACGCCGCAAGCCTTGACGACAGCGCCATCACGGTGTGTCGGAGCAATGCTGGATTGGAAGGCAAATCACTCATGCAGAGTGATTTTACAACAACTCCGCATGAGTGACGAGCTACTCTTGATACGGATCAACCAGCCCGCGCTGGCTGATCCACAACCCGCATCGGCACACGCTTCCAGTCTGAGCCATCGAGCAGCACCGAGAGTTGAGCATGAGATAGCGGCATGACGCCTTCCTTGATCGGCGGCCAGGTGAACTGCCCCTCGATTCTTTTGTAGTAAAGGACAAGGCCGCTTCCGTCCCAGGTCAGGATCTTCACGCGATCTCGGCGCTTGGACCGGAAGACATAAAGTCCGCCGTCGTACGGATTGGCCCCAAACGCCTCGCTCACCAGCATCGCCAGTGAGTCCATCCCCCGACGGAAATCGATCGGCTGCGTCGCGATCCAGATCGACAACCCAGGTCGGAGCCCGATCATCGGCCAACCGTCCCGACTGCCGCAAGCACCTCGCACAGCGCCCGCCGGTCGACCGTCCCCCTGACACGGATGCGAACCGCGCCGACTTGGATCTCAATTGCTGCCTGCTCTTCGCGCGATGACAATTCGCCGCCGCAACCAGTGATCGCGACCGGCACAAAGCCAGGTGGCACATCTCCGTCCCGGCGCTCCGCGAGCTTCACCCGCGTGGTCTGACGACGCCACAGAAACAACAGGCTTGGGCTGATGTCGTGTCCTCGTGCCACCGCGGACACGCTTGCACCCGGCGCGAAACTCTCCGCGACAATCGCCGCCTTCGCATCGGTCGACCAGCGCCGACGCCGGCCCGTCCCGGTGATGATTTCGACACGCCGCAGCGTGTCGGCGCCGTGTTCGAGGATAGGCGTATGCCTATCCTTATCGCTATCCTTACGACTATCCTTCGACATTGTGACCTCGCGACCAACCATTCCGCGAGATTCTTCTAGCCGATCGGATCAGCCCTTAGCGCGTGGTCCCTGCATGACGCTCACAATACCACGGCCCGGAACCAGCGTCTCTCCACAAATCGCGCCTTGTCGTCGGCCGAGAACTGCCGGCGTCGGCCGCTCTCCGTGATGACCTGGACCCGACGAAACGAGGCCCTCGGCTCAAGCATACGTCAACCTCAGACACAAGCCGATCTCCAATCAGAGATCGATCATTCCTCGCTCGACGCCTTCAATGGAGGGGGACCGAAAACAGCGCTTACCAACAAACTCTGACCCTTGCTCGCTGGGCCAGCCCTCTTCAAATTTTCTGTGCGCGACGCGTTCAATTGCCGCGTTCGCACGGCTGCCTTGCTTGCCCTCACGGTCTCATGTTGCGCGTAGGAGGGGGGACCAGGCAAGGAAAACGAGTACCAGATAGAGGGCGAGAACGAGGCTGCACCGGCGAGAGGCCCAGTCGCTTGAAGATGAGACGGTCTTAACGTAGATAATCAGCGACAAATGAAATAGTTGTTTGTCGATCTTCGTTCGAGAGAAACTATCCGGTCCGTTGTTTGAACATTGTGCGCGGCGTTACGTACCACAGTAGGTAGAGAAGCGCGCCCCCATTCGTCAGCAGGGTGGTGGTAAGGGGCACGTTCAAAAGCAACTGCGGGAAGATCCCACCCGATAGCAGGATGAAACTTGCGGGCAAACCTGCAGATAGACGGTTTCCCAGTGCGACTACAAAGCCGCATGCGAGGACGGCAAATGGCGCCAAAAGCGGACCGACAGACGCAATGCCTTCCGTCGCGAATAAAGAGGCGTTTAAGTTTCCCAGTTGATAGTTCTTTGCCATCACGATCGACAGCTGGTCGCTGTAAGGGCATTGGACGAATGGCTTCAAAAACGAAATTTGGCAGAAATACGTGTAGTCATGCCTCGAAAAAAAATCATTGTACACATCAATAGCAGCGGAAGGAAAAGCAATCATCCTAAAGTTTATTGACCCGAAGTACTCTATAAAATGTTGATAAGAAATCGCTCCGGACTTGTACAGAACGGACAAGGCCAGGCCGGTCGACAGCGGAAGAAGTAGTGATAGCACCACGGCAATGCGAGGGTTAAACCTGGATAGCAATGTGAGAAGCAGCAGCCAGAACGGCGCAAGGAGTGTCAGCTTTGTGAGTGCGATTGGGTAGCACAGCAGCATCAGCAGGAGCGCTGCGCCGGCTCGTCGATGATTTCGGCGGGTCACGAAGCATGCAACTGCGAAAGGCAGCAGCGCGTTCGGGGTTATGCCGATTGCGTATCTCATAAAGGCGGGAAGGTCGAGTTCGCTGCGAGCGCTATACATTTCAGCGAGGCCGACAAATCTAAAATTGTAGATGGCGCCGGTTATGACGACCGCCATCCCCAATACGAGTATGAATGACAACAAGCGATCAAGCGCTTGCTCTGACAATACCAGCCTTTGCTTGATCGGCGACGTCAGGAATAGCGCCGGCGCGAGGAATGCCGACGCGCAGGAAAAAGCCGAAATGGCGTATAAGACATGATCGTATCGGAATAGCGAAAACTCGGCGAGCCAAAGATACCCGAGAACCATCGTGTAGAGATAGAACCCAACAAAATAGCCGAAGCTGAAGCGGGCAAACACGAATAGCGCAGAGACAACTGCAAACGGCGCAACCATCATAATGGCGCCGTAGAGGCGCGTCTTGTCGAACATAATCAATCTAAGATATGCGTAAGAATCCGCGACGAAGATCAGCGACAGGCAGCACGCGACGATGTGGAGGCCCAATAGTGTGCCTAGCCAGAGTTGGACGCGCCACCGCACTAAAAAACTCAGAAGTCTGTCAGACACGTTGCTCATACTCGCCTAGACAGGATTTCAGGGGGAGCGTTCAGCGCGCTGAAGCATCCGGATGATGCTAGACGTGAACGATGAAAGCGTGAACTGCACTGGCATGATTCGCGCTCGGCAACCCTGGGCCGCCTTGGCGGTTCATTCAAGATGCTGTCCATCCCAGTGCGAGCAGTTTTCTAGGCTTCGCAATCAGCGGACAGCCAATTCGGTGCCAAATCGAGCTTTGGCCGCCAGCCTTAAGGAGTACCTTAAGCCATAGTTCGGGAACTGGTATTAGCCAAGGAGGTCGGTTCAGGCTGGCTCGATAACGCGTAATCACATCGGAAACAGTAAGCGGCATCGGATCCGATACGATGAAGGTTTCACCGCGGGCGCGGGGATTGACCAGTGCAGTTGCCACGGCGGAACAGAAATTACCAACCGACAGCACCGACCGTCGAGCCGTTAGCGCTCCGAATGGCAATGGAAGCGGTAGGCGCGAGATTCTGTGAACGGTCGCAAAGTTGCCTTTCTCGCCGTCCCCGTAAATCGCAACAGGGCGTAAAATTGTAAACGAGACACCTGTCGACCGTACCGATAGCTCGGCGGCCAATTTTGACCGTCCGTAGGCGTTGCTTGGCCTAGGCGCATCATCCTCAGTCAATTCGCGATCGGAGAATGAGCCAGCCTGCGCGGCAATGGATGAGATCAAAACCAGATGACTGCCGGACCGAAGCGCCGCTCGGGCAAGATCTTCAGCTGCCTGGTGATTGACGCGGTCATACAAGTCTTCGTCGGCAAATGTGTGAGCTATTCCGGCGAGGTGGACGACGGCATTGCAATTCCGCAGTAGCGGCGTCCAATCGAAAGGCGCGGCCAGATCGGGGAGCGGCACTGCGACGACGTTGTGGCCCTGGGCCCTGGACGTTGTCCTGGAGGCCGCCACCACCCTGAAGCCTTGCTCGGCGAGATAGGGGACCAGATGGCGTCCAAGAAAGCCGCCCGAGCCGGTCACGAGTACGGTGGATTGATCATTCATGAGTAAAATGGCTCCGGGCGCTGCAATCACCGACTGCCGTGTGGGGTTTGGTAGAGCAGTTCGCCGGTTATTTGCCGCCCGTTTAGCGCTGCCGTCCCGTCAACTTGCGGCCGCCGTTCGTTTTCCAGCATCTGGTGAGAAAATTGTGCGGGGCGTTATGTACCACAACAAGAATAGAATGGCCGTTCCGTTGGTCAAAAACGCGATCGTGAGCGGTACGTTTAGAAAAACTTGCGGAAGCATGCCGATGGACAAAAGGATGAATTTAGGCGGCAAACCGCAAGACAGGCGGTTGCCGAGAGAGATTAGAAGCCCACAGGCCAGGACGGCCGCCGGCGCCGCAATCAGTCCTACCGAAGCGATTCCTTCTGTTGCGAACAAGGACGCATTGAAGTTGCCGATCTGATAGGTCCTTTGCATAAGGAGCGCTAACGGTTGATTGTATGGACAATTTCCCAGTGACTTCAGATAAGTGATCTGACAAAAATAAGTAAGATCGTGCGTCGAAAAGAAAGCAGAATACAAATCCAACCCGATGGAGGGTAGGGCGATCATCCTGAAATTGACGGTACCAAAATATACCGCAATTTGCGAGTGCGAGAGCACTTCGGCCTGGAACAACCATACCAACATGACCCCAATCGACGTAGGGAGAAGTAATGATATGACGACAGCGGCTCGAACCTCAAAGAGCCGGGATAGTAGCGCCAAAAATAGCAGCCAGAATGCCGCAAAGAGCGAAGCCTTGCTGAGGGTGATCGGGTAAAAGAGCGAGAGAAGCAGGATGACGCCCGCCGCTCGAAAAATTTGCCCGCGGGCAAAGAAGCATGCAAAGGCGAATGGCAACAGAGCATTCGACGTTACCCCCATCGCATATCCCAGCCACGTCGGAAAATTCAGTTCAGCTCGAAAGTTGTAGATTTCCGTTATGCCAACCAGCCTGAAGTTGTGAACAACACCAATTGCTGCAATCGCCGCCGCAAAAATCAGGATTGAGAGCAAGAGCCTCTCGAATGCACGGGCGGAGAGGACGTATCTTTGCTTGACCGGAGAGGTGATGAACAGTGCTGGCAGAAGAAATGCCAGAGCCGAAGCAAATGCTGACAAGGCTGCCAGTGAATGATCGTACTGGAATTTTGAAAAGACCACGAGCCATAGATAGCCAAGAACCATCGTGTAAAAATAGAACCCCAAAACGTAGCCGAAGCTGAATTCGGCGAATGTGAAAAGGATCGATACAAGGGCGAATGGAAAAATATTCAGCGCCGCCGACTGCAGGCGAATTTCATCGAACATGATGATCTGGAGATAGCCATAAAGTTCCGCGACGTAGACCAGCGATAGACAGCATACCCCGATATGAAAATATATCAGGAACGCCGGCCCAAGCCGGGGGCGTGGTGCCCCGAAGAAACTACGTGGGGCATCATCGGTTAGGTCGGTCATGCCGATCTCGTCAGAACGTGATGCTGGCAATCCCTGTACAGAAAATCGCGCCTGCCGTTCACGTTTTTCTCTCAGTAATATTTTGAACCAGCACAACAGATCCGGATGCGGTCAGAATAGAAATTGCGAGTGCGATAACTAGCAAGCTTGGTCGATCCCAGACATTCTTTACCGGCATCAGCGTCGGTATTTGTGACACCTGAGGCTCCTTGAAGTTACTCTGTTCAAACTGGGCGGCGACGAGAGCCGCCATCTGCGCACTGTGCTGCCGCTCCGCTGTCGTAAGATCGCGAACAAGTCTTGATCGCTCGAGCGCCAGTTCCCCCGCCAACGTCCATTGATTTGAAATCGTTTCGCGCAATTCTCGGGCACGTGCTTGATCGGCGTTGATTTCATCCGTTTGCGATGCCGGTGGGTCTCGCGTCGCCAGATTTGCCTGGGGAGATTCCAACTGGCGCTGAAGGTTGCTTGTAAAGGTATCGACGCGCTCGATCTCCCGCGCGGTATTCTTGACCTGCTGTTCAAGTTTTTCGGATGCTTTGGTTCCCAAGGTAATTCGGGACGCGATGTTTTCACGTAGTGCGCGAGCATGAGGTGCCAGATCCTTGATTACCTGGTCGGTGATGCTCTCCTGAAACGCCTTGGCATCGCTCTCGAAATCAGGTGGTATGGTGTTAATGATCAATACAGAACCGCCGTAGCCATCGACGATCGGATTTTGCAGACTTGCCAAAACGGAAGGGTTTTTAACTTTTCCAGCGATTGCCAACAGTGTAGCGGGTACATAGACGCCGGTGATCCGCCTCGCGACCAGGTCGGGCGCTTCAACGGCAGTGCCAATTTCGATCGATGATCGAATCTGCACGCGCTTGGGCATTGCGAAAATGGCCGTGGCAAGCACAGCAAATGTCAGGCCCATCACTCCCAGAAACAGGAATCGGCGCGACCAAATACTTTGCAGGATTGGAGCGGTCATCGGCTGGAGTCGCTTCTAGGCAATGGATCGGCACAAATTGGAATATCGAGCGGCTAGTCTCCTGTTCCTAAGGGTTAAGCGAATTGATCGGTCAAGTCTATCATTCGGGTTGGACTTGTTGTCTCTCCGAAAATTTCTAATCGACGATGGCGCTTCCAATGCAGAATTGGTTCCGAAACGACTTGATTTATATGGGCTTTTCCGAATATAGACACGGCGTATCGACCCGCACTCGCCCTGTGCGGGTATGACCTAGAGTCGGCTGCCGCCCTGACCGGATAAAGGAACTGCCATGATCAGATTTGGCTTGCTCGGGTGCGGGCGCATTGCCAAGCGTCACTCCGAACTGCTGGGCGGCGGTCATATCGGCCAGGCCAGTCTCGTCGCTGTCTGCGATCCCATTCGGGCACGCGCGGATGCAATTGCGTCGAAGTTCGGCGTTCCGGCACACTACGATATCGATGGCTTTCTTGCGCGGAACGACCTTGATGCGGTTGCGGTGCTGACGCCCAGCGGCATGCATCCCCAACATGCAATTGCCTGCGCGAAGGCGGGCAAACATGTTGTTGTCGAAAAGCCAATGGCGCTTCGGCTGCAGGATGCAGATGATATGATGCGCGCTTGCGACCAGGCCGGCGTCAAGCTTTTCGTCGTCAAGCAAAACCGCTTCAACGTTCCCGTGGTCAAGGCGCGCGAGGCGCTGGAAGCCGGTCGCTTCGGTCGTCTGATCCTGGGGACGGTGCGCGTGCGCTGGTGCCGCGATCAAAGCTACTATGATCAGGACGCCTGGCGCGGCACCTGGGCCTATGACGGCGGCGTCCTCACCAATCAAGCCAGTCATCACATCGACATGCTGGAGTGGTTCTTCGGGGACGTGGTGAGCGTTCATGCCCGGGCCACGACTGCCCTGGTGAAGGTCGAGACCGAAGACACCGCCGTGGCGACGGTGAAATTCCGCAACGGCGCATTGGGGATCATCGAAGCCACCACCGCGGTTCGGCCAAAGGATCTCGAAGGCTCTCTCTCCATCCTCGGCGAGAAAGGCACCGTGGAGATCGCAGGTTTCGCAGTCAATCAGATCAGGCACTGGAATTTCGTCGACGCGCTGCCGAGCGACCAGGTCGTCATCGAGAAGTTCTCGGTTAATCCGCCAAATGTCTACGGCTTTGGCCATCAGGCCTATTACCAGCACGTCGTCGACTGCCTCTTGCATCAGCGCGCCGCGCTGGTCGACGGCTTGCAGGGCCGCAAAAGCCTCGAACTGATTTCAGCCCTCTACGAGTCGATCGAGACGGGGCAGGAGGTCGCGCTTCGCTTCGAGCCCCGGCGGAGCAGGCTCGGAGTGATCTCGTGAGCGGTAAGCCGGAAGTGCACCAGGTCGGCGTGCGCGAGGTGAAATTCGGCCAGCGGGTCAAATTGGTGGAGCCTTGTAATCTCTACGGTTGCGAGATCGCAGACGACTGCTTTGTCGGCCCGTTCACCGAGATCCAGACGGGTGCGGTCGTCGGGGCGCGGAGCCGCGTGCAGTCGCATGCCTTCATCTGCGAATTGGTGTCGATCGGCGAAGATTGCTTCGTCGGGCACGGCGTGATGTTCATCAACGATACGTTTTCGACCGGCGGTCCGGCGCGCGGGCGCCGGGACTTGTGGCGTTCGACGAAGATCGGCAATCGGGTTTCGATCGGTTCCAACGCGACGATCATGCCGGTATCCATCGCCGATGATGTCGTGATCGGAGCCGGCGCGGTGGTCACCAAAGACATCGCCGAAGCCGGCAGCTATGCCGGAAATCCCGCCCGTCGTCTCAAGGGCGACACCTAGGGAGTAGCTATGCCAGTACCTTATGCGGATCTCGGGCTTCAGTATCAGTCCATCAAGGATGAGATCGACAGTGCGATCGCTGCGGTCATTCGCGATAGCGCCTTCATCCGCGGGCCGTATGTCGACGCCTTCGAGCGGGAGTTCGCGGCTGCTGCGAGCGTCAAGCACTGCGTGTCCTGTGCGAACGGCACGGACGCGCTCTACCTTGCGATGGCCGCGCTCAAGCTCAAGCCGGGAGACGAGGTCATCACGACCGCACATTCTTGGATTTCGACCTCCGCGATGATCACGCATGCGGGCGCGCAGGTCGTGTTCTGCGATACCGACGGCGAGACCTTCACGATCGATCCGGCGGCAGTCGAGGCGGCGATCACGCCCCGGACCGTCGGGATCATCCCGGTGCATCTCTACGGTCAGCCGGCGGATATGGACCCGATCATGGCAATCGCGCGCAAGCACGGCTTCTGGGTGATCGAGGACTGCGCCCAAGCCCATCTGGCGCGATACAAGGGACAGCCGGTTGGAACCTTTGGAGCGGCTGCGACTTATTCGTTCTACCCGGGTAAAAATCTCGGGGCATTCGGCGATGCCGGTGCGGTTGTGACTGATGACGCGGCCCTTGCCGAGCACATGACCATGCTGGCCCGTCACGGCGGCTTGGTGAAGCACAAGCACCTGATCGAAGGCATCAACAGCCGCCTGGACGGAATGCAGGCGGCGATCCTGTCGACGAAGCTGAAGCATCTTGAAGCCTGGACCAAGGCGCGCCAGGACGCCGCGGCGGTCTATGATGCAGGCCTCAATCAGATCGATGGCCTTGAGATGCCCCAAGTCGCGCCGGATCGCACCCACGTCTTTCATCTATACACGATCAAGCATAAGAAGCGCGATGCGCTCGCCTCGTACCTGAGCGCCAACGGAGTGCAGACGGCGATCAACTACCCGACCGCCCTGCCGCTGCTGCCCGCATATGTGCGCTTAAGGCACCGCCCCGAACAATTCCCGAGAGCTTTCGACGATCAGAACAAGATCCTTTCGCTGCCGATGTTCGCCGAAATCACGAGCGAGCAGCAGGACGAGGTGATCAGGCTCATCCGGAATTTCTAGCTGAGCCCACGATTGTGCGTCGAGACACGTTCCTGTCCAGTGGGAGTACGCATTCCGGCGTGGGTTCGGTGAGCCTTGCGTCATCGGCATCCGCAGACCCGTTGACTGCAGGAACTGAGTAGGCTCCTCCGGTGTGACAATCGAGCCAAGTGATTTCCGCGCGACCGCCGAACGCTGCGATTCACTTTGCAAATCAAGCTAAGCCTTGTCGTTTGAGGACGTGCAGAGCCCGCCCTGGAGCCGGCCGGACCCACAATGCTCGGGTAAAAAATTGAGCGAGGGGTTAGATACCACAGCAAAAAGGTCAATGCTGCACCATAAGTTACGAACGAAATTGTTAGCGGCACGTTGACCGTCTGTACGAGAACGCCCGTGGACAGAAGCCCAAACCTCGAGGGCAGGCCCGCGGATGCGCAATTTCCGAGCGCTATAATCGCCCCACAGAGCAGGGCGGCGACGGGAGCCCAAATCATCCCGACCGAAGCGATGCCTTCGGTTGCAAACAGGGACGCATTGAACTGGACGGGCCACCATCCTGAAGTTCACCAAGCTGAAATAAGCAATACACTGCTGATACGAGATCGCACCGGCTTCAAATAGTCTGGCCAGAAGCACACCCAGCAAGACGGGCAACAGGGGGGAAAGCACGACGGTTGTTTTGATTTCGAAAAACGCGATCCCAGGGTCAGCAACAGCAGCCAGGCGGGTGCGAACAGTGCAAGTTTGCTCAACGTGATCGGGTAGAACAGCAGCAAGACCACCAGCACCGACTCCGGCTTCCACGGGTTCTTCTGTGTGAAAAAGTATGCGAGCGCAAACGGCAGCAGGACGTTCGAGGTGATGCCCATTGCATACTGTAGCCAACTTGGAAACTGGAGCTCGTTCCGAAAGCTGTATATATCGGAAACACCAACCAGCTTCAGGTTGAAGAAGGCGCCCCACCCCACAATGACCGCCTAGGCGATAAGGAGCGCGGTCATCAGCCTCCGAAAAGAAACCGCCGAGACGACGGGCCGGGGCTCGGGTGGCAGAGGTAATGAATAGTGCAGGAACGAGGAATGCGAGCGCTGATGTAAAAGCAGAAACGTATGCCGGGGAATGATCGCAAGGAAATTTCGAAAGTTGGATCAGCCAAAGAAAACCAAGGATCATGGTGTAGAAGTAAATCCAAGCACATACCCAAAGCTGAATCGGGCAAGAGAAAAGAGAATTGAGATGGGGGCGAACGCGGCGACACTCAAGCTGGCCGCGAACAGCACGTCGGCAGTTGTCTCAGACAGCCTCAATGATGCGATCAGCGATACGATATGAACGTGCGTACTACTGAGGGTTTGGGCATTTGTTGTCGGTGGTGTTTCGCGATCAGCTTCGGAGTGGACTTCGTCCAACTATAGTCAAGCGTGAGGATATGGTCGAGTCGGATCGACTTCCAGTAGTCGATGAACGTGGCAAGTTCAACGTCCGCACTGTCAAGTTGCGATCCAGCGGGGCCTCACTGGCAGCTCATTGAGCAGCTCGGGAGGACAAGCCTTGCAGAATGGCTCGATAGGTACTGGTCGAAGCTTCCTTGGTATATTTGAGGGCGGCTTTTGCCGCTCGACGGCTCCTTTCATCTGTGATTGCCCGACTTGCCGCCGCCTCGCGCACCGCCTGGGCGAGCAGAGGCGGGTCTTCCGGGGGCACAATCCAGCCAATATCTTCCTCGGCTACAGCCAGTGCGACCTCGGAATGCGCTTCCGTCGCAACGATAACGGCACGTCCCACCGCGAGAAAATTGTAGAGGCGACTTGGGATGGAAACGCCGGCGACATTTTGTCGATAAGGAATAATCCACACATCGGCAGCCGCCAGAAAATCGGCTAGCTGATCCTCCGGTACCGGATCCAGCAGGGTGACGTTCTCGAGCTTTTCGGAGTCTTGAAGAGCCTTTAATTCCGTCCAGCCGATTCCCCATCCGGAGAGAACGAAATGGATGTTCTGCTCCTTTCGCAGCAGCCTTGCAGCTTCGAATACGGTGCGAGGTGCGTGCGTGAAGCCGAGATTGCCGCATAGTCCGACAACGAATTGCGCGGAAGAGGCTTCTCTGAAAGGATTCTCATCATCGAGCTCGCGGAACCCAATCGGAAGCAGCGTCCAGTTCGGCACAAAATGGATATTTTCCGCGCTTACACCCCTGTAACTCAGCAGAAGCGGAGGCACGTCACGGCCGATCACAAATATTGCGTCCAAAGACGCAAAGAGCCAAGCATTAGCAAGGCGCAAGGCGCGTGCGACGAGGGAGGTTCGCCTCACAATGCCGGCTGCGATGAGCGCCTCCGGATAGAGGTCGTAGATCAAGACTGCGGTTTTGGCACGTCGCAGCCTCGCGGCGAGCGTGATCGCATAGGGCAGGGTGAAAGGGCTAGTAACCGACATGACGACATCGCCCGCTCTTGCACGGCGGTAAACCGCGCAGAACATCCGGATCGCAAGTGCCGAACTTGCAAACAGGCGCCTGCCGAGCGCGTGCTTGGGTGGCTTCCAGTTGGTGATCTCGACGACATCGTGCATGCTCTTTTCAGGCGCTTCCTGCCTGGCCGAGCCTGCCGTTCCTGAGAGCACCACAGCCTTCATATCCAAAGCAACGGCCTGGGCAATCGCACCGAGATAGATTGCCGTCGTGGTTTCGTCGGGCGGATAGAACTCGGTCGCAAGTATAAAAGTCGGAGACTTCCGCACGTCGCTATCCAATCTGCGCGACAAATTTGTCGATCTCGAACGCATATTTGCTGTCTACGTTCAAAACGCCGTCACGGTCGAAAAAGACTGCGGGGCGGAGCACCTGGCCCATACCTGTGCTTTGTTGATCTCTGCTCATTCCCGCCTGGCCTTGGGTCATTTAACGATTGAATTTATTCCATGTTCACGCTTAACACGTTCCAGAACGGCCAGCTATCTCGATTGGAACGTATCCGGGACGCTGCCTCTGAGTGGCGGCGTCTACCGGACGCCGGTGTCTATGGCGCCAGGGGTTGACCCGCGACTCCTGATAAGTGCAAGAAGGTCGCAAGAATGCGTTCTGCGCGGCGCTTTTTTGGGTGCTTCGCGCTCGAGTTCACAGATAGTGGGAACAAGGAAGATGAGTAAACGGATCGCTCTCATCACCGGTGTGACCGGTCAGGACGGCGCCTATCTGGCCGAGTACCTGCTCTCGCTCGGCTATGTCGTGCACGGCATCAAGCGGCGTTCGTCCTCGTTCAACACCGCCCGGGTCGATCATCTCTACCAGGATCCACATGTCGGGAGCGTCCCCTTCCTGATGCACTACGGTGACATGACGGATTCGACCAATCTGATCCGTCTGGTTCAGCAGATCCGGCCGACCGAGATCTACAATCTCGCCGCCCAGAGCCACGTCGCCGTCAGCTTCGAGAGCCCCGAATACACCGCCAATGCCGACGGCATCGGCGTCCTGCGCCTGCTGGAAGCGATCCGCATCCTCGGCATGGAGAAGGAGACGCGGTTCTACCAGGCTTCGACCTCTGAGCTCTATGGCCTCGTGCAGGAGATCCCGCAGAAGGAGACCACGCCCTTCTATCCTCGCTCGCCCTACGGCGTGGCAAAGCTTTACGGCTACTGGATCACGGTGAATTACCGCGAGGCCTATGGCATGTTCGCGAGCAACGGCATCCTGTTCAACCACGAGAGCCCGATCCGCGGCGAAACCTTCGTCACCCGCAAGATCACGCGCGCTGTCGCCCGCATCGAGGTCGGCCTGGAGGAGACGCTCTATCTCGGCAATCTCTCCGCCAAGCGCGACTGGGGCCATGCGCGCGACTATGTCGAGGGCATGCACAAGATCCTGCAGGCCGACAAACCCGACGATTTTGTGCTTGCCACCGGCGAGATGCATTCCGTGCGCGAGATGGTCGAGCTGTCGTTCGCGCAGGTCGGCCGCCGCATCGCATGGCGCGGCGAGGGCGTCGAGGAAACCGGCGTCGATGAGAAGAGCGGCAAGACGGTCGTGAAGATCGATCCGACCTATTTCCGTCCCACCGAGGTTGATCTCCTCGTCGGCGACGCCAGCAAGGCACGCGAGGTGCTTGGCTGGGCGCCGAAGCGGAGCTTTGCACAACTCGTCGCGGAGATGATGGCGAGCGATCTGGCGGGCGCAAAGCGGGATGCGGCGAGTGGCAAACGCACCGTTTGAGCTGAAAGGCAAGAGCGTCTACGTCGCCGGCCATCGCGGCATGGTCGGCAGCGCGATTGCGCGCCGGCTGGTGCGGGAGGACGTCAAGCTCGTCACCATGGACCGGCGGGAGGTCGATCTGTGCAACCAGGCCGCTGTGTTCGACTGGTTCGCGAAGGCGCGGCCGCAGGTGATCTTCCTCGCCGCGGCAAAGGTCGGCGGCATCGTCGCCAACAACACGCTGCGCGCCGAATTCATCTACGACAACATCGCGATCGCGGCCAACGTGATCCAGGCCGCGCATCAGAACGGCGCCGACAAGCTGATGTTTTTGGGCTCGTCCTGCATCTACCCGAAATTGGCGGCGCAGCCCTTGCGCGAGGACTCCGTGCTGACCGGCCCGCTGGAGCCGACCAACGAGCCTTATGCAATTGCAAAAATCGCCGGGATCAAGATGGCTGAGGCCTACCGCAGCCAGTACGGGTGCGACTTCATCAGCGTGATGCCGACCAATCTCTACGGCCCCGGCGACAATTATCACCCCGAAATGAGCCACGTGGTCGCGGCCCTGATCCGCCGCTTCCACGAGGCCAAGGTTTCGGGCGCGGAGAATGTCGTCGTCTGGGGCACCGGCACGCCGCGGCGCGAGTTCCTTTATGTCGATGACATGGCCGATGCCTGCGTGCACTTGATGAAGACCTATTCGAGTGCCGAGCTGGTCAACATCGGCACCGGGGAGGACATCACGATCGCCGAGTTCGCGCGGGTCGTCGCCGAAATCGTCGGTTACAGCGGCGAGATCAGTTTTGACAGCTCGCGTCCCGACGGCACGCCGCGCAAGCTGCTCGACGTCAGTCGCCTCGCAAAACTTGGCTGGCGCGCGACGACGTCGCTCACGGAGGGAGTGAACTGTGCTTACGAGGCCTACTTGTCAAATAGATAGATTGCGTCTGTCTCCGCCATATCATTCTCTCTGTTCATGGCGAGCCGCTTTTCAATCGGCCATGCTGGAGCTGTTGCAGAGGTCGCGGCCCCATATAGTCCGTTGACGTCGAGCTCGGGCGGGTTCGATCATAAGCAGATGACTCTGATCGCGCGGAACTCTAGAGTATCCGCAGGCCCTATTTAAAGCGGAGGAAGGTCTGCGACTCGCAACGATCGACGGCGGCTGAATATCGGAAATTATTCATCTCGTTGTCTATGAAGAAAACACTGTAAGCCCAGCGTTCCGTGGCTCCGCTTCGCAGGCAGACGATCCACGGGATGGACGAGTTCGCGGGCGCTGGGATTGGTGCCGATATTTCGAGCGGTGGTTGAAGCTTCCGCCTGGGCTGCCGCGGCTTTGAGATAGTTGATCACAGTTGGGGCCGATAGATCTGGGGGGCTGTTTGGGTAAGCTGCGGAAGGTCGGCAATGGATGAACAGGCTGCCAAAGAGGCAGCGACTGCGATCGCGAACAGGGTACCAGACCAGTGACGGCGGCCATGGCTGGCGGTGTCCGGTCGAATCGAGGACATGAGATCTCCCACCGATTCTGGTTGGACATACAACAGAGCCCATTTTGAACGATACTGAATGATCAAGTGTGTCTCTCTCGCAACATCAGAATTGTTCCGTCGATCGTCGAACGGCCTGTGCCTTCACAGGGAGCCGAATTCGGCCTTTGATGATGGCCGACCCGGGGAAGAGATTTACCGGACATCTTTTTAAGTGAGGCTCAAGAGGCCGTTTCTTCAGTGCAAGCGGTCCCTTGTTTGCGGGAGGGGCGTCGATGCCAACGCAGATACGGACTGTCGCCACATCAATTGCCTGGACCGTGATCGTGGGCGTCATCATCCTCTATTTGATTCTCGGTCCGAGCTAAGCTGCCCGCCTATGTTTCGATGATAGCATGCAAAGCGTCACTGATATCGAGAGATGCAAGGTGACGGAGAAAAGCCTCCCGACAGCGGTACAAGGCTGTTTCATGTCAATGGGAGTTGGACTGGGACCCCCGGCGTCCCAAGGGGCTCTTATGGAACTTTGGTGCAGCCGTGGTCATCCTGGGACGGACGGTGATCACGGTCGCGGCGCCGTCACAGTCGGGGCCCTCCACATCAAACCTGCGAGGAACCAGGGCGGACGGACGTAGGGCTCGCTGCGTCAGGTTGATTCCTTTGTGAAAGCAACGCGAGCCGGCTTGAAACTCATCAGAGGTGAGTCAGCGCCCTTGTTCCACGCCGAAACACACTTTCCGCCTTCATGGTCGCGAAGCACCGCCGGATTGGTTCTGCAGCAGCGAACTGTACCTCGTTCTCGATCGGATATTCGGTTGACCAGGGACGAAGTTGGCCGGGTCCTGCATTCGACGACGGCTGCTGATCTCCTTCAACAAGAACAGCCGTCTCAACTGTGCTGCGTTCATTAGCGTTTCGAATAGCGTGAACATCTCGCGGGCCTGCACGTAAACTTCCACGCTAATGGTGTGCTGATCGAAGCCATACGATGCGAGACGTGCTTCGATTTCGTCTGCCGCAATGCGATCGAGCCGCCAATCAAGCGCGTTCTGAGTGATGTAGCGTTCGGCGTCATGTTTGAAGTCAGGCACGATGTCGGGCACATCTATCCGACGAAGCGTAATCTCTATTGCTTTTTGTCGATATGATTCCAGCAGCTTATGCCGCAGAATTCGGTAGTGCTGCATCTCCCAGGACAGCTCCGCAATATCAATGGCAAGCAGCCACTCGATCGCCGATTGGGGGGCTATGTCGCGGAAGATGACGGCCTGGAGAGCGCGATACTTCTCGATGCTTTCGCCGGGCAGAAGTTGGGGAGCAGGACACAGGACTTGAAATTCGACCGGAATAGCGGATGTGGTGGCAGGCGTGGCGTTGCTGAAGGGGCCATTCATTGACGTGTGACCTCCGGTCGGACCGGCGATGAAGCATCGAAAGTGGCCACGTTCGGACTAGCGTGGTCATGAACGGGGCTTGCTGCCCATAACTCGCTCGCGGCAGGCAAAGGCGATATCTGCATATCCTCCCACCATGCCTTTTCGTTGCCATACCGATGGAGAGCCTGATGGTGAGAGCGGCATAATGGGACTGTGAATTCGTCGCTCACCTTGCGCCCGAGTGTTCGCGGCTGGGCGAACTTGAGGTGGTGGGCATCGGATGGAGCCTGCTTGCAGACCAGGCAGGGCTGTGCCCGGATAAAAGCAAGGTGGGCCTTGCTCCGCTTGCGAGGGGGCTCTTTGGGGAAGGCGAGGCCGCCCCCTCGCTGATCCGCCGGCCCACCGGAGCTTGAGCCTGGGCTAGCGGCTTGGGAGAGGGAAAGTTCTTCCGTCGGTTCCTGTCCGGGGGCGCGCTCAGCCTCGGATGGTGGCAGATCGGCTTCGGTCTCAAGGTGGGCCGTCTCCTCGAACCTCACCTGATAGGCCGCCTCAAGCACCCGGGCGTCGGCCTCTAGGAGGGTGTTCTTCAGGGGAAGGCTGGCTTTGGCCCAAGCCAGGAGGTCGTCGCTATTCCCAAAAGCTACCGCCAGCTCGGCCAGCAGCCGCTCCCGTAGCTCAGCGGATTGCTAGGGCTTCAGGACAGCCGCTCGGTTCAAGACGGCTTTGGCGGGCTTTGCTTTCGGACCGGGAGCCATTTGCGGCTGGGCGGCCGCGGGAGGTCCGGCAATTGCATCAGGGGCGTCGAGGTCGTCCTCACCGGCAATGCCAACCAGAGCAAATAGGGCGTAGCGGCGCGCATACGTCAATGAGGCTCCCATCCGATGCGGCGCTTCGATCTCCTTTGCGGCGCAGACCGGCCAATCGGAGGAGATCCATTCGCCGGAGGCATGGGCCAGCAGGGTCGTGAGACGCACTTGACCGCTGCCGGAGTCGATCCGTGTGGTCTGGACGGTTGCGATCTCCTGCTGGCTCAGCGTCTTGCGGACGATGTCCAGGCCCGAAGCCAGGGAGGCGTAGCGGAAGGTCCGGTCGTCCTCCCGGGGGAAGGGGGACCGGATTACCGCCGTGAGGGTCTTTTCCGGGTTGGTAAGCTCGGCCTGCGCCCGGGCGAGGGCGCCCGCGATCGCCCCGATCCGCTCACTGGATTGATGCATCGGACCCCTCCAAGACGAGAGCGTCGAAGCTGATGGCGCCGGACTTGGAGCGCTTGGCCTTGATCCCATGCCCGCTTGCCTCCTTGGCATCCTCGGGCACGAGCTTCTTCAGCTCAGCTTTGGAGAGCTCGTGCTCCCCGTGGGCGTCCTTGGTGCGGAGATAGGTTGCAGCGAACTCGCCCCAGGCATTGGACGAAGCCATATCGACGACCTTAACGGTCTCCAGCCTTGGTCGCGGCGTTTCGATGTTGAAGAGCAGAGGCGCATCGCCGCTCTGAACGCAGCGCCAGAACTTCTTCTCGGCGGTGAGCAGCAGATGCTGATAGAGCGGATCAGCGTGAATCTTGATCTCAACCCATTTGCCACCGCCGGTGATGATCGAGAGTACGGACGAGCGAGCGGCGACCACCCACATATTATGCTGCAGCTGTGCCATATGCTTTTCGGCGGCGGCCTCCTCCGTGAACGCCCAGGGCAGCATGAACTTGGCCTCGAACACCGCTCCAGTCTGCTCGACCATGCCATCGAGTGTTGCCGACATCCATTTGTGCACGGGATGCCGAACGCGCTTCTGGATGTCCGAGATGGTTTGTCCTGTCGAGCGCTGGTACCAAGCGCGATTGAGAACCTCTGTTATCGTGCCGAGCTGGACGATGAGATTATCCGAGAGATCTTCTCGTGCGACCTCTCCACGTTTCTCTTGCCAAAGGCGGGTGAGCTTGTCCTGGTCGTCGCCCATGATGACACGCGCATCTGAGCCGCCGATGAAGTGGCGGCGGTCATTGGGGTTGAACCTGATGATGTGATTGGGCGCATCGACGCCGTTTGCTTGAACTGTTGTCACCGGTATCTCCTATGCAAAAACAAGCGGCTTCACTTGCCGCACTGCCTGAAGCCCCGCGTCTGCGAGGCGAGATACCGGCGCTAGGATCGAAGGTGGCACCCGGTAGAATCAGTAACGCTCCAATCGCGGATGAAGGCCAGTCCTTTCTGCAGCAACAATCTTGCTCGTTTTAGCGGCAGGAATGGCTCTTGTTCTCGCGCGCTTAGGGCAAGGAAGGGACGAGGCTGACCGGTAGTACAAAGACCGACAAAACGAAGCCAATTCACGATGGACAGCAAAGACCTGGATGCAAAAGGCGCGCTTGCAGCGAACGATGTTGTCCGCTCCCATGACCGATTGAAATCAAGCCGTGATTGTCGGAAGATTGGCGGGTACCCTCCCAACTTGGGCCTGTGAGATTTGAAGCGTCCGGCAGTATTTTTCGACCGTGATGGCGTCCTCAATGAGGACGATGGCTATGCTTTCGACCCCGGCAAGATCCGGTGGGTAGAAGGAGCTCGAGAGGCCGTCAAGGCAGTCAATGACGCCGGGTATCTTGCGTTTGTCGTGACCAACCAATCAGGAATTGCGAGGGGGCTATACGAGGAGCGGCATGTTCGCGATCTGCACGAATGGATGTCGCGTGAACTCGCTATCGTTGATGCCCGTATCGATGCGTTCGAATTTTGCCCACATCACCCGGACGGTCTGATTGAGCGTTACCGTGTCCTCTGCGACTGTCGTAAGCCGCAGCCGGGCATGATCAGAGCCCTCCTTGAGCGGTATCCGGTGGACATCGATGCTAGCTTCCTGGTCGGTGACAAGCAGAGCGATCTTGCTGCGGCGCAAGCGGCCGGAATAGCAGCCTATCTGTTTGATGGATCAAACCTCCACACGTTCATTGCGCCGTTATTGACGGATTCGTCGTATCCTCCGGAGCGGTCACCATCGCATCGTGGAGAAGCCGGAACCGAGGATTGAGGCTCGGCCTTGCCGGCAAATGGATTGCTCGATTGTTAAGTAGAGAAATCAAGGAGGTAAGTTGGCGTCAAAGCGACAAATCGAAGCCAATCGCGCAAACGCAACGAGGAGCACCGGGCCGCAAACAAGCGCCGGCAAAGCAGCATCGAGCCGCAACGCCTATCGGCATGGCTTATCTCGTTGGGACGAACCCGCTGGTTCTGATTTCGCTGGCTTCGATGCAGTTCTTGCGGAAGACTTCAAAGGTACGGACATGGATGTCGCAGTTCAAGATTTGGCTCAAGCTAGGAGTCGCCAGGATCGCCTGCGTGCTCTTAGGCTAATTCTGATCTTGGCGGTGATCGACGGCTCGGAACCAAAGCAAATGAGATATCTCTCGAGCTTGGAACGGTATGAGAAGGCTGCTCTCTCGCGGCAAAGGCGGGGGCTCAAACATTTGAAGCGGAATGCCGGATGAGAACCACGAGCTGAGAAGGATATTGGCAGGGTAGGGTCTCAGGCCGGGGAGCGTCGCGCCGAGTGGACGGGCTGCTAGTATTTTAAAGTCTTGGAGGCTGCATGAACTACATTTTCCCACTGCTGGCTGTCGCGATCACCATCGGCCTGTTTGTGCTCTACGCGATGGGGCGGCAGAACTTGCGTCGATCCCGCCGCTCCGATGAGGTTCCTCACCGGCCGGATGCGAGCCTGAGATAGCGATCCGCCGTAGAAGCGTCTATTCCCATACGCAGGCGCATCGAAAAACCGAAAATGAGCTTGCGCCGTCGGGCAAAGCAACAGATAGAGCCTCCTTGGAAGTAGCCGTTTTCGGTCGAGGAAGAGATGAGACGAGCGCTTGCCATAGTGATGATGCTAATCTTGCCGACGTCGCTGAACGCCGGATCAACGATCGTGGGGGCGGGCTCGCAATCTTGTACCGCTTGGTTGAATAGGAAGAAGAACTTAGTTGTTAAGGCAGCCTTTGAATCCTGGGTCGTGGGCTTCGTCAGCGGGCTTAACGTGAGTGCCGAGAGAGACATTGTCGGCGGCGGCGATTTCTCCGCGATCGTTGCTTGGATGGACCGGCGCTGCAAATCTAATTCTTCAGATCAAATCGGAGTTGCAGCTCTGGATCTAGCGATGGAATTGGCCGGTAACGCGACGAAGCGCTGATCAGCTAGACACGCCAGTTGAGGCCGCTAACGTCCTTAGGCCGGGCGGAGCCGCCCGTATTCGCGGAGACACATGTGCGGATCAAGCTACCCGAGACAGACCTAAAGTCAGTGCAAAGCCTTGGTAGCATTGAGCTCAAAGACGAAAGGGGCGGACACGTCGGCCAATACTTTTTCGGAAAGGGGCACGGCCGGACCGTCTTCCTATTCGGGAAGTACAAGGGCACTTTCAAGACCCACGCTGAGTGTCAAGCGTTCATCGATGGCGTTACCGCTGTGATTGATGACAACCGCAGTTCCCGCAGCAAGGAAACTGAAGCGTGATGGCAATAGCTTCGATAGCTTGAGTTTTGCGGCAGTTCGCGCATTCTTCTGGCGCGCCAATGGCAGCGCAGACCCGAGCAAGTGTTTGAGCTTGGTAAAGACCTGTTCGATCGGGTTCAGCCGGGTGAGTATTTTGGCTGACACGCATTCCTCGCGCCAGCCATTCCGGCTTACGGGAAAGGGCCAGCCCGTATGGCTGGCCCTTTAAGTATATTACGTAAGCCGTCAGTAACGAGAAGCCGACGCGGCGCCCCAATTGAACCGGTAGTTCAGGCCGGCCTTGATGGTGTGCTCGTCATTGCGGAAGCCGACGGC